>NZ_JBVBZF010000093.1:0-11853 GCF_057447755.1 Fusibacter sp.
GCTATATGTTTTCTCTACTATCGCCCATGAACGCCACAGCGATCATATTTGGACCAACGTGTGAGGCGATGGTCATTGAAAGTTCAGAAACGATGATTTCATATGGCTTAATTTGAGTTTGAATCATTTCCCTTAAGATTTCTGCGTCCTCTGGACAGTTACCATGTCCTAAAACGACTGAAGTATTTTCACGATCCTTTAAGTGTGCTTCAAGCTTTGAAACCAAGAAAGCCATTGATTTTTTTCGCCCCCTAACACTGCCGTAAGGTTTGATCTTGCCTTCTGAATCGAGAATCAAAGTAGGTTTTACGTTTAAAACAGTTCCAACCATGGCGGAAGCAGCTGAAATACGACCACCATTTTTGAGGTAGTTTAGGTCATCCACGCCAAACCAGTGGTTAAAATTCATTTTATGTGTTTCAATCCAATGCTTGAGATCGTCAATACTAGTATCTTCTTTTATATTTTTCAGAATTTCCACTAACAGGGCACCTAAACCCACTGAAGCTGAAAGTGTATCGACTACCTCGATTTTAGCCTCAGGATATTCATCCAGTATAATTGATTTGGCCACACACGCACTGTTATAAGTGCCGCTTAGACCTGATGAAAATCCAATATAGATCACATCATGACCTAACTCGATATTTGTTCTGAATGCCTCCTCAAACCGATATGCATTTATTTGTGAAGTTGTAGGCATGATGCCTTTTCTTAAATAGCCATAAAAAGTGTTGTGATCCAGTGTTTTTCCAAGGTCATCAATATAGTCGACACCATTAATATGTACTGGCATACCCAGAACCTCGAGTATATCTTGATGTGTCTCGAGATATTGAATTGGTAAGTCACAGCAAGAGTCAGTGATAATTTTTACACTCATAGTTTACCCTCCTAGTTCAACTACTATTTTAATGTATAATCAGAGGATATTCAACTAAAGACCTTTTATATTTTGTTAATTAATACAATTTTAATTTAATTGACTTTTTTTATAACTGAGGACATAAGATAAAAGTGCTGTAAATTTAAGAATCATGGAGAGGTAAATGCCATAGATTAAATTGGTTTGTTCTGGCATGACGAGCATCAAAAAAATAAAAGCACTAAAGGAAACGGTAGCGAGTTTACCAAATACGTTTGATGGTGTTGCCCTTTTCTCGTGTTTAAAATATAAAAGTGCACTTGTGATAACCAAAAAGAGTTCCTTTGAATACATAATGGTTGTGACCCATATTGGCATAATGCCTTTAATGGTCATACAAGTCAGCACGGATAAGAGCATGAGTTTATCTGCTAGTGGATCTAGTAGGGTCCCGATGATACTAATAAGATGGTATTTTCTTGCAATGAAGCCATCAAGTAAATCCGTAATGCCTGCGGCGATAAATATGACGACTGCTATGGAAACTGAACCGGATAAGTAGTAATAAATAAAAAGGGGAACCATCAGAATTCTCAGTCCGGACAATAGATTGGGTATATTACGCATAATCTCACCTCCTTGTGGTTCATATACCCAAAATTTATATTATAATAGAGGTATTAAACAAATATTAATTCAAATTAGATAGAGGTGAAATCACATGATGCACTATGATATAGCCATTATTGGCGCAGGTGCTGTTGGCGGTGCCATCGCAAGGGAAATGTCGAAGTATAATTTGAAGATTGTGCTCATTGAGAAGGAGCATGACGTCTCGCTTGGTGCTTCAAAAGCCAACAGTGGTATTGTTCATGGCGGATATGCCGGCAAAGCGGGTACCTTAAAGGGGGCACTTTGTATAAAGGGTAACCAGATGTTTGAAGCCTTAAATGAGCAACTTCATTTTGGCTATCGCAAGACTGGTGCTTATATGCTGGCATTTTCTGAAAGCGATTTTGATGTCATTAAAGCTCAAATTGAAAATGGCATCAAAGTCGGAGAGTCGGGATATGAAATCATCGATCAAGAAAGGCTTAGGACGAAATTGCCCTATGTTTCTGAAGAGGCTATAGGCGCTCTTTATATACCAACTGTCGGTGTGACATCCCCTTATGAGTACACCATTGCACTGATTGAAAATGCGATCTCAAATGGCGTGGCCCTAAAGCTGGATTTCGAGGTTGAAAAAATTTCAAGGTTTGACTCAGAGTATTTTGAAATCTTAGATTGCAAGGGTGAACGGCTCTTTAGTAAAATTATCATTAATGCCGCAGGCGCCCATAGTGGTGATATTGCAGAAAGTGCAAGAGATGAACCTATTGAGATTATGAAGCGCAAGGGGCAATATATATTACTTGGCAAAGACCAATCCTATCTCTGTGATCGGGTGATTTTTCAAACGCCAAACAAAAAGGGCAAAGGCGTCTTGGTGACGACAACTTTCCATGGAAACCTCATGATTGGTCCGGATGCAGAGGATATAAAGGAGGATGTGAATACAAATACGAGCCTTGAGGGGCTTGAAATGGTGATAAAGGCCGCACGAAAATCCATCCCCGGCTTTAATCTTAAAAGAGCCCTTACAACTTTTTCTGGTATTCGGGCTATGTCTCCAACTGGTGACTTTGTCATAAAGGCATCTCCTATAAGTGGTCTTTTCCACGTGGCTGGAATTGATTCGCCAGGCTTGACGTCATCACCTGCAATCGCTCAATACTTGGTTGAGCTAATAAAATCAAAGGCACTAATTGATTTTGACTTAAATGAATCTTTTAATGGTGAGCGACCACCAATTATCAAAGTGAATAAACCAGATTCCAAAATCATTTGCAGATGTGAAGGCATTACAGAATCTGAAATACTGGACAGTTTAACCAGAGGTATTCCCGTGGGGTCAACTGATGCGGTTAAAAGACGCACACGTGCTGGAATGGGTAACTGCCAGGGCAACTACTGTGGTCCAAGAGTCAAAGCAATATTGTCAGAACACCTTGAGGTGGAAGTTCACAAAATAAAAACACGGACTGAAACGCAGGCTGCGCCAATCCGTGTTGAAATTGAAGAAATCCGAAAACTAAGGGTTTAAATTTATTATAAAGCATCATCCAAGTGTTTTTGGCTGAGGGTATTAAAAACGTCAAGTGCATTGTAAGAGCTTCTTACAAGCGGAGATGAAGCGACACTGGCGATCCCGATTTCAGTGGCATATTGTCCATATGCTACGAATTGATCTGGATGGATATAATCAATCAGAGGAGCATGGTACTCTGATGGTGGCAGGTATTGTCCGATTGTCAAGATATCCACTTGGTGTGCTTTTAAATCTCTAATCAGTTCAGTCACTTCAGCCTCTGTTTCTCCAAGACCGAGCATAAAACCAGATTTTGAAAAAATAGTTGGATCATATTGCTTAACACGTTTAAGTAGGGTCAAGCTCTGGTCATAATCGGCTTCAGGTCGAATATCAGCATAGAGTCTAGAAACGGTTTCCACATTGTGGTTGATAATATGTGGTTTTGCATCCATGACCACTTTAAGGGCTTGATAATCGCCTTTAAAATCAGGAATGAGGACTTCGATAATCGTTTCGCTTGATGTTGCTTTGATGGCTTTAATGGTCTCTGCAAAAAGACTAGCACCACCATCAGGAAGGTCATCTCTTGTCACTGATGTGATGACTGCATGCTTTAGGCCCAGTTCTTCAACTGCTTTTGCCACTCTATAGGGCTCGTTGATATCAGGGGGTAATAGCTTGCCACTTTCTATATTGCAAAATCGACAATGGCGCGAACAAACCCCACCGAGAATCATAAATGTTGCTGTTTTTTTGGAAAAGCACTCAAGGCGATTGGGGCAGTTAGCACCATGGCATACCGTATTGAGGTTTAAAGATCGGATCAAAGTATTCACATGATTGAGGTTTTTTGGATTTTCTATTTTTACTTTGAGCCATTCAGGCTTACGCTTCAGCGTGTTCTTTTTTAAAGGTTCCATTTACACGTCTCCAATCTGTTCGTATTAATAAAGGGCAGTGTAGAGCATCTATCTAAATCGTCATAAATCTAAATACAGTCATCTCATTTGATATTAGCAGATTTTATCAGCTATAAAAAGATTTTAGGACAATATAGTTGTTAAGATTCATAAATATATTGGATTGGCCGTTAGAATTAACATTTATTAGGGTATAGATATTCTAGGTCAATATGGAGGTGATATGATGAAAAAGTCATTGAATCAATTGATTGAAGCACAAAAAAACAGTCCGGACCAGCCTAAAATTGATGATCATCAAAAAAGGGATGCCCTAAAAAATTTAAGTGAATTATCGGTAGAGGTAACACAATTTAGAGCGACTGAGCGTCCTTTTCACAATGCCTATTGGGATCATGAAGAGGAGGGCATTTATGTGGATGTCATATCCGGAAAGCCCTTATTTACATCAAAAGATAAGTATGATGCAGGTTGTGGCTGGCCAAGTTTTACAAAACCCATTTCTGATGACCTTGTGGCATATGAAGTGGACCATAGTCACTTTATGACGCGTGTCGAGGTAAAGAGTCAGTTTACGGATTCACATCTTGGTCATGTGTTTGATGATGGCATTGAACCCACAGGATTAAGATACTGTATCAATTCTGCCGCAATAAAGTTTATTCCCAAGGAACAAATGGCAGCATTGGGCTATGGTGATTATCTTAAATTGTTAGACTAGGTCATAAATTTAGTTGTTTGATAATAGGAGGCATAATATGAGAAAGTTTTTTGCGTTAATCCTGATTTTTGTATTTATTTTATCAGGATGTGCTGCAGGTGGCAGTAATAGTGGTCAAGAAAATAAAGTACTTAAAGTTGGTATGGAACTAAAATATCCGCCGTTTGAGACAAAGGATGCTGACGGCAATCCAGACGGTGCTTCAGTCATGTTGGCTAAAGCTCTAGGTGACCACTTGGGAATGGATATTGAAATTGTAGATACTGCTTATCCAAGCTTAATTCCTGCACTTGAGCAAGGTGATATTGATATTATCATTTCTTCCATGACCATAACAGAGGAAAGAGAAAAAGTGGTGGACTTTTCTGATCCATATACCAACAGTCAGTTGATGATGCTTGTGTACAAGGATTCAAAGGTTCAGTCAGCGGATGACTTAAATAGCCCAGATGTGACAATCGCTTCTAAGACGGGAACAATCGGTGCTTTATGGGCAGCTGCAAATGCACCAAATGCTAAAATACTCAATATTGATGAAGAGGCAAGTGCAGTTTTGGAGGTTGCTCAAGGTAATGCTGACGTCTTTATATATGACCCCTTGTCAATTATAAGACATCATGAAAATTACAAAGAGACAACGCGTACAATCTTAGATCCTCTGCCAAACACTAAAGGTTGGGGGATCGCCATGAGAAAAGGTGAAAACGAACTTCGAAATCAAATCAATGATTTCATTAAAAAAGCCAAAACAGATGGTACTTATGATAAAATAAGAGAGACTTATTTAAAGGAAAAAATGGAAGAGTTTCAACAATACGGCCTTGAATTTTTCTTTTAAATAGAATAGTGGTGGTTTATAAGCTTAAAGGGGCGCACAAATTGCCCCTTTGAGCTTTTATACTAAATTAGGGCTTATTAATAAAGATGGAGAATAAGATGGAACACTTCAAAAAAATTGCCAGTTTCGCAGCAGCACTACTGCTTTATGGTCTCTTTTTCTATTTTGTAATGACAAAATCATTAGATAAAGGTGTGGATTACTCAGTATATATTACCTACAAAAGGGTGATTTTCAATGGTTGGTTAACGACGATTTCAATCAGTTTTCTCGCCCTTGTACTGGCGCTTGTTGTAGGTCTTATTCTATATTGGATGTCGACATCTAAATTTGGTGTTTTAAGATACCTGCAGGAAATACACAAGATGATTATCTTCGGAACACCCTTGGTTGTCATTGCCATTGTGGCCTATTATTATATTGGAAATGCTTTTAATGTCAGATCTAAGTTTTGGGTAGGCGTCATCACCTTAGCACTTTACATAGGTGCATATATTGCTGATATTTATAAAGGTGCTGTGGAGTCAATCCATATCAATCAGTGGCAGACGGCAAAAATGTTTGGATTTACCAAGGTTCAGACCTATCGATATGTGGTTTTCCCGCAAGTTTTGATGACCATATTACCGCCGTTGGCAGGTCAGTTTGCTTTAACCATTAAGGGAAGTGCACTCTTGTCTTACATGTCAACAGATGAATTTTTGAATACAATTAAAACAGTTCAAGCAGCAAGTTTCAGATATTCAGAGGGGTTTATCATCGTTACTTTGGGCTACTTGCTCTTAACGGTACCACTCATTTTGTTGGTTAGATATTTAGAGAAAAGAATGAACTACAAGGTGGACAAATGAATTTAGAACTTAAAAATCTAACGAAGAAATATCAAGATAAAACAGTACTCAACGATATTTCTCTAAAACTTGAAAACATTCAAATACTGGCACTTCTTGGTGCATCCGGCAGTGGTAAATCAACCCTCTTAAGGTTGATTGCCGGCCTTGAATCCTTTCAAAATGGCGATATAATCGTCAACAGCCATTCCATGTCAGGCGCAGGTTTGGACCAGTACAGAAAGAATGTCGGTTTTGTTTTTCAGGACCACAACTTATTTTCGCACCTGTCTGTGATGGAAAATATTCTGTTGGTTCTTGAGAAGGTCCATAAACGCAGCCGTAAGGATGTCCTCAAGCCCGTATCAGATTTATTAGAGCGTTTTGGTCTATTGGAGCACGCCCATAAATTGCCACATCAAATCAGTGGCGGTCAATCACAACGTGCATCTATCGTAAGAGCACTTGCGATTCAACCAGAATTGATATTACTAGATGAACCAACATCTTCTTTAGATCCAGTACTAACTTATGAGGTCCTCAGTGCTGTTAAGCAATTGGCAGAGGCGCAGAAGGATTTTATCATTGTTACTCATGAGATTGGCTTTGCAAAAAGTGTGGCAGACTATATCGTATTTATGGAAAACGGCAAAATCATAGAGCATGGACCTCGTGATATTCTAGACCATCCCGAGAGTTTGGAACTCAAGCGATTTTTAGACAAGGTCCTTACATTTATGCCACTTAAATGAAATGTAAATAAATTATGAATTGTTGGGGACGCTACTTGAATTACGCAAAATTTGTGGTAAACTTAAACCATAAGAGAGATGAGTGGTGATGGTATGGCACGAAAAGCAAGAGCAGCAGAAGTGTATGGTTTATATCACATTTATCAGTCTGGCAGTTCACAAAGGGCCTTGTTTGAATCACATTTGGACCGACAGAAGTTCTTAGAGATTTTGAGTAAGGCAAGACTGAAATTTGGTTTTAAGCTCTATGCGTACTGCATTAAAAATCCAGATCAATATCATTTGATCATTGATACAAATGGAACAGATTTATCTAAGTTGATGAAGTCCATCAACATAGCATATGCAATGTATGCTAAGTGTGATGGTAAACTCTTCAAGGACCGCTATAAAAGTCAAATTATAGAGACGCCAGAAACCCTGAAGACCATTATGGAAAAACTTCACAAGGACACGCCGACCAATGAATATAATAGCTACTGTGTCTATGAAAGCAAAGTGGATTCCAAGTTATTGATTGATATTGAGCCCTTATCAGTACTCACTGATGAGCAAGTGATCATAGAAGATGTGGAAACGGTTTGTAGCAGAAACAAGCATCAAGATATAGAATGTGAGAATTGTATCAAAACCTTAAGCGAAGCCCAGGAAGCCTTGGCTTTAAAAGCAAAAAATGAGGGGCATACGCTCGGTGAGATTTATAAGGACAAATCATTGAGAAACACTTACATCCACTTTTTTAGAAAGCACAGTATATTATCTTTGAGGGATCTAGGGCTTCTATTTGGGGGCTTAAGCGAATCGACCGTTTGTAAAATATTAAATCAAAAATAAAATAAAGAAAATTAGAACAGAAATTGCATGGATTAACATGCAATTTAAAAAAAAATTCAATTCAAGTTGCGTCCCTTAGTGGATGCGAATATCTAATAAAAAGGAGTAACCTATGATGGATTTCAATTTAAATTTGGATTTTGGAAATGAAAAGAAGAAACCGAAAGTTCAAGCAGACCATCTTTATGATCTTTTGATTATCGGTTCAGGTCCAGCAGGTTTAAATGCTGCGCTTTATGGTAAGCGAAAGGGTTTGGATGTTGCGATATTATCCACTAAGGTAGGGGGTCAGGTTTTAGATACCTCATCAGTGGAGAATTATCTGGGCATTCCCACAGCCACAGGCGAAAGTTTGGTTCATGAGTTTATCTCTCATGTGAATACACTGGATGTTCCCATCATCAAGGACGAAAATGTAAAACAAATTGAGAAGCATGATGGCCAATTTGAGTTGCTGCTTGGCAATGGCAATAAATATTTTTCCAAAGCACTTATTGTGGCAACAGGGAGCAAACCGAGACAGCTGGGTGTAACAGGCGAAGAAACCTATAGGGGTAGAGGCGTTGCCTACTGTGCGATTTGTGATGGCCCATTGTTCGAAGGCAGAGATGTCGTTGTTGCTGGTGGCGGCAATTCAGCAGTTGAAGCAGCCATTGACCTATCTAAAATTGCCAAATCAGTAACCCTAGTACATCGAAGTCAGTTCAGAGCGGATCAGATTGTAATTGATAAACTTCAAGCGGCATCAAATGTGAAAATACTATTGGAAACGCAAATCAATGAAGTTGTTGGTGACAACTTGGTGACAGGTGTCAATGTTACGGATAAAAAGACAAACGAACAATTCTTCATACCTGCAGAGGGTGTCTTCGTTGAAATTGGGTATTTACCAAATAACGAACTCGTTAAATCGTTGGTGGCCTTAAATGACAAGGGTGAAATCATAGTAAACGCTAAAAATGAAACGAGCATGGCTGGCCTTTATGCAGCAGGTGACGTGACCGATACACCCTATAAGCAAATCGTCGTCGCGGCAAGTGAAGGTGCAAAAGCAGCCTTATCTGCAAACGACTATATCAATCACTTATAAGAGATAAGTATAGGTGAACGACACGACAAATGCTTAATGACCATCGCATTAATCGTCAATAAATAAAGTGTTGAATGTATAAGATCATAGGTCATATATAAAATTATAAATTGAAATGGCATAGCCATATAAGGAGGATATTATGAAACTTTTAAACGATCAATTAAGAGACCAGTTAGGCCAAGTGTTTTCAAATATGAAAAAAGATGTGACATTGGCAGTTTTCACTCAAGAAGGTGAGTGTAACACTTGTACAGAAACTGTGGGATTCATGGAGGAAATTGAATCCTTGAACGACATGATCCACTTGAAAAAATATGATCTTAAAAAGGACGCTGATAAAGCGAGTGCTTATGAAGTTACCATGGTACCAAGTATCGTTCTTTTGGATGATCAGGAAAATTATTTGGGCATCAAGTTCAACGGCATACCTGCTGGACATGAAATCAACTCGTTTATTCCTGGAATTTTGGAAGTTGCAGGCGCTGGTGAGACATTACCAGAATCACTCGCAAATGAACTTAAAACACTTACCAAACCGGTTAATATCAAAGTGTTTGTTACATTAAGCTGTCCTCATTGTGCTGGTGCTGTTCAAAAGGCACATAAATTAGCACTTGAGAGTCCATTTATCAACGCAGAAATGGTTGAAGCACAGACTTTTGGTGAATTATCCGATAAGTTTAACGTTTCAAGTGTTCCTAAGATTGTCATCAATGATCAGTATGAATTTGTTGGCAACCAGCCTTTGGATGTTTTCTTAGAAGAAATCAGAAAAACACAGAACTAATGATTAACGATATATAAACGACACAATAAACGAAACATTAAACAACACAATAAAACGAGACAAAAACCGTACTAGGATTTGAATATCACAGTAAAATACAATTAAGGGAAATACCAGTTGAGGTATTTCCTTTTTTTATGCTATGATGGTTTTAAGATCAAAAATACTGGAGGACCATATGGAAAAGAATAAAATGGGCTATATGCCAATTCCCAAGCTCATATTGACCATGTCACTGCCTGCGATTTTTTCCATGATGACACAGGCGCTTTACAATATCGTAGACAGTATTTTTGTCGCTCAGATTGGCGAGGAGGCGATTACGGCCCTATCTCTGGCATTTCCAGTACAGCTTGTAATTGTGGCTTGTTTTGTGGGCATGGGTGTCGGTATTAACTCACTAATTTCGCGTAGTCTTGGCGCTAAAAATTTTGAACAAGCGACACTGGCAGCTGAGCATGGTTTTTTTATCGCTATTATTCTGTATGGTTTTATCGCCCTTATGGGCATCTTTGTAATGCCCAGCTTTGTCAGAATGTTTACAGATGACCCGCTAATCGTAAACTACTGCATCCAGTATTTACAGATCGTGATGTTATTTGCCTTTGGACGGATTTTAGCGCAGGCTGGTGTGAGCATACTTCAAGGGTCAGGTGAGATGCTAATTCCAATGTTTTCTCAGTTAATTGGAGCGATTGGTAATATTATTCTTGATCCCATTATGATTTTTGGTTTATTGGGCTTTCCGGCACTTGGCGTCAGAGGAGCAGCTATTGCAACAGTGACGGCACAAATTGCCTCTATGATATTCGTCTTCTTAATGGTGTTTAAGTTTAAGAAGGTCGTTCAGTTTAAACCATTTTCCTTTAAGGTTAATCGAGATATCTTGAAAAAGATATTAATCGTTGGCTTGCCAGCGGCCATCATGCAGGCAGTGGCATCCGTTATGCTAACGGGATTGAACTTAATCCTCGCTGGGTTTACAACTACGGCGGTTGCTGTATTGGGAATCTATTATAAACTACAGTCATTTGTCTTTATGCCCATATTTGGTCTCTCACAAGGCATGATGCCAATTATAGGCTATAATTATGGTGCTAAATCCAAGGACCGTTTGCTAAAAGCGCTAAAACTGGGGCTGACAATTGCAATAATTTATATGACGCTTGGATTGACCTTGTTTCAAATCTTTCCAAAGCAACTTATACTATGGTTCAAGGGCACAGATGAAATGGTGGAAATTGGGGTTCGCGCCTTCAAAGTGATTAGCTTGGGATATCCATTGGCAGCGATTTCTATTGTCTTGAGCACGGCATTCCAAGGGATGGGTGAAGCCCATCTAAGCATGATTGTGTCTTTTTTTAGACAAATTATTGTCCTTTTGCCTCTGGCATGGCTTTTAGGGACATTTGGCTCTCTCAGTATGATTTGGTTTGCCTTCATTATCGCTGAATTAATCGGGGTCGCCATGGTCGTATTCTTTTTTAAGAGATTGTATCAAAGAAAAATTAATCAACTATAAAGGACAAGAGGCATAATATGATTTATGGGTTTATCAAAATAATAGTGTTTTTTTCTCTTTTGTTAATTAGTGTGAGTTACGTACTGGGTGAGCGTTTTAATAGGAAGGCGATTTACCCACACAATTGGCAATATAAGGAAACTTTGGACAAGGAGATTAGAGATGGCGTTATAGAAGAGGGCTACTTTGAAGCCTTGGAAAAGGAAGCCTTTGAAATCCTATCTGAGAGAGGCTATGTCTTAAAAGGCTATTGGATACAAGGGGGTGATAAGCCTACTGACAAGACAATTATCATTTGTCATGGCATCACAAATAATTTAATGAAATCCCTTAAGTATTTAGAACCCTTTATTGAGCGGGGGTATAATGCTGTGATTTATGATCATAAAAATCATGGGGAAAGTGGTGGCGATTATACCACTTTTGGTGTAGAGGAAAAATTAGATCTCAAACAGATCGTCGATTATGTGGTTTCTAAAGTTGGAGAAGCTGGTGTGATTGGAACCCATGGTTAATCCATGGGGGCAGCCACTGTACTAGAGCATGTGAAGATTGAC
>NZ_JBVBZF010000094.1:0-11838 GCF_057447755.1 Fusibacter sp.
AGCAGAACCGCTTCTTTATAAAACTCAGAGATATGCTTGCCTGCCATTTGGTCTTTTGTGGCGTTGGCATAATCAGCAGAAACTTTATTGACATAAATAATATGGCCAAACTCATCAACAATATTGATGCCATCATTAGCTTTATCCATGACTTCGAATATTAGTCCCTCTTCAAATAAATCCGAACGTGTTAACTGCATATCTCTTCCTCCAAACCATTTTTTATAACGTTAGTCTAACATTAGTCTAACGCGTATTGCAACAATTTTTTATCAGGTGTCAGGTGTTTAATCTGAAAAATAGGGATTTTGAATTTTGGCATGAGAGTTGCACTATTGTATACCATAACACACTTAACTTTTATTGGACTTAAATTTTAACCTATAAAAGGAATCCAGAATTAAGGAGGCAGAATTATGTCAAGATTAACAGAAATCAGATGGCACGGGCGAGGTGGGCAAGGTGCTAAGACCGCTGCCCTGCTACTTGCAGATGCAGCATTTAATACAGGACAGTTTGTACAGGGTTTTCCAGAATACGGTCCTGAAAGGATGGGCGCACCAATTACTGCTTATAATCGTATTAGCGATACCCCAATTAGAGTTCATTCAAATATCTACGAACCAGATTTCGTCGTTGTTGTGGATGAAACACTCCTTACATCTATTGATGTAACCGCTGGTTTAAAGAGCGATGGCAGTATTATCATCAACACTTCTAAAACCCCTGATGAGGTTCGACACTATCTAAATGGTTATAAAGGACGAATCTGTACCATTGATGCTGCTCTTATCTCTGAAAAGACCTTGGGTAAAAATTTCCCAAATACCCCTATGCTTGGTGCTGTCGTTAAAGTAAGCGGCATTATGGATCAAGATCAATTTCTCAAAGATATGGAGGCTTCATTTGCACATAAATTTGCAACAAAGCCACAAGTCATTAAGGGCAACATGGCGGCACTTAATATGGCAATGCAGGAGGTTAAAGAAATATGAAAACGAAAAATGGCAATATGATTACACCTGAAATTTCATGGAAAGAGATTACACCAGGCGGTACTGTATACGGCGGCGGCTCAGCACATCACTTTAAGACAGGTGATTGGCGTACCATGATACCTGTTTTTAAAAGTGAAAACTGTAAGCAATGTTTGCTTTGCGTTCCCGTTTGTCCCGATTCTTCTATTCCAGTGACAGACGCTAAACGTCAAGACTTTGATTTTGACCACTGCAAGGGTTGTGGTATCTGCTTTAAAGTCTGTCCATTTGGTGCTATAGAATTTGTAAAAGAAAATAAATAGGAGGAAAACCATGACGATTAGAGATAGATTATCTGGAAATGAAGCAGTGGCCATTGCTATGAAGCAAATCAATCCAGATGTAATGCCGGCATTCCCAATAACACCTTCAACCGAAATTCCACAGTATTTTTCTCAATACGTAGCAAATGCTGAAGTTGACACTGTTTTTATTCCTGTAGAATCAGAGCACAGTGCAATGTCAGCCTGTATTGGTTCAGAAGGTGCAGGTGCACGTACTTTCACAGCTACTTCTTCATGCGGACTCGCACTTATGCATGAAATGCTCTATGTTGCGGCATCTTCAAGACTCCCGATTACAATGGCTTGTATCAACAGAGCCTTGACAGGCCCAATCAATATTAACAACGATCACAGTGATTCCATGGGATCAAGAGATTGTGGCTGGATTCAAATCTATAGCGAAAACAATCAAGAGGCATATGATAACTTTATACAAGCTGTTAGGATTGCAGAACACAAGGATGTTCAGCTACCGGCTATGGTCTGTCAAGATGGTTTCATCACAAGCCATGCTGTAGAGAATATCGAGCTCATTCAAGAAGCTCAGGTAAAAGCCTTTGTAGGGGACTATAAGCCAGAAGAATACTTGTTAAACCCCCAATCACCAATTGCTATCGGCCCTTATGACACCGCTAGCTATTATATCGAACACAAACGTCAACAAGCTGAGGCCATGAAAAAAGCCAAGGCTGTTGCCATAGAAGTTGCTTTGGAATTTGAAAAAATTAGTGGTAGAAGATATGGTCTTTTTGAGACTTATGCACTTGAAGATGCAGAAACTGCCATTGTCATCATCAATTCAACTGCAGGGACTGCAAAGGATGCAATCGACAAGCTAAGAGCTGAAGGTAAAAAAGTAGGCCTTTTGAAAATTAGACTTTTCAGACCCTTTCCAAGAGAAGAGATCGCTGCTGCACTTAAACATTGTAAGGCTATTGCAATTATGGATAAATCAGAAGGCTTTTCAGCTACAGGCGGGCCACTTTTTGCCGAAGTGAGATCCGCACTCTATGATACTTTAGAAAAACCCTTAGCGGTTAATTATATTTATGGTCTTGGCGGCAGAGATGTTAAAACAAATGATATAGCAAGTATCTATGCTGACTTGGAAATCATGGCAAAAACAGGCGTTTCCGGAGACACTTACAGATACCTTGGCGTAAGAGAATAGGAGGTCAGGATTAATGGCATATAACTTTAAAAATGAGATAGGCAAACCGGAGAGGTTGACAGGCGGTCATAGAATGTGTGCAGGTTGTGGTGCACCGGTTGCAGTAAGAGGTGTTTTAAGAGCCTTAAAAACAGAAGATAAAGCCGTTATTGCAAATGCAACAGGTTGTCTTGAAGTATCTACTTTTATGTATCCTTACACAGCATGGCAAGATTCGTTTATCCACAGTGCCTTTGAAAATGCTGGTGCGACTTTAAGTGGCGTTGAAGCTGCTTATAATGCTAAAAAGAAGAGAGGCCAGCTTGATGAAACCTATAAATTCATCGCATTTGGTGGCGACGGCGGAACCTATGATATCGGATTCCAGTCGCTCTCTGGTGCAATGGAAAGAGGTCATGATATGGTTTATGTTTGTTATGACAACGGCGCTTATATGAACACGGGCATCCAGCGTTCTTCTGCAACACCAAAATATGCAGATACAACGACTAGTCCAGTGGGCACTCTTATCCCTGGAAAGGCACAGAACCGCAAGGACCTTGCAGATATCATGGCAGCACACAACATCCCTTATGTCGCTCAAACGACCTTCGTTAAAAATTTCAAGGATCTCCACGAGAAATCAGAGAAGGCAATCTATACGGAGGGTGCCGCATTCCTAAATGTTCTAGCACCGTGCCCTAGAGGCTGGCGATACGATGAGTCTGAGCTCATGGAAATCTGCAGACTTGCTGTTGAAACTTGCTACTGGCCATTGTTTGAAGTCATCAATGGGGAATGGAAGCTTTCCTACAAGCCAAAAAACAAATTGCCAATTGAAGACTTCTTAAGACCACAAGGCAGATTCAAGCATCTCTTTAAACCAGAAAATGCGCATATGATTGAAGATATGCAAATGGAAGTGGATCGCAAATGGCAAGCACTACTTCAAAAATGTGGTGAAACTGAATAACCATCTTTTGTTTCCTAAAATAACTTAATGCAATAAAAATGAGAGGGATATCCCTCTCATTTTTAATTTCCTCATTTTAAATGATCTCTTTAACGAACTTTTTATCCGTTCATATTTTATCCATTCATATTTAATCCGCTCAAACTTTAAGGCAATTCAAACTTTTTTTACATAGGATTAACACCAAGTGCGATTAATATAGCGACAAAGGAACCCGCGGCGAGGCCATAAATTAGCATTGGCACTGCATTCCGCTTAATAAGCTGCCCTTCCATACCGATAACACCTGCTGTTGCACAAACCGCAACCACATTATTGATACATACCATATTTCCAATTGCACCACCTACAACCTGAAGCGACACGATTAGGACTGCTGGCATACCGAGAAGATTTGCGGTTTGATATTGTAAGGATGAGAACAAGATATTGGAAACTGTATTTGATCCTGACATGAATGCCCCGAGTACCCCTATAAAGGGTGCGATAAAGACATAGCCTCCACCAGAGATATCTGCAAGACCTTTTGCCATAACCGTTAGCATGGAAGCAAGGCCACTGCCATTAACACCTGAATTAAGCATTAACTGAACCATTGCAATACCTGCAAACAATGCAATCGCTGCACCTGAAATTTGCTTAAATGAATTTTTCCATGCGGCTTTCACTTGCTCCCCACTCATACCATGCATCCAGTGTGTAATAAGTGCAACCAATATAAATGGAATTGTTCCAGGTAAATAAGCCCATTTTAAGCCATAAGATTGAGATATACCGAAAAATTTAGGGAAGGTAATGACTTGCCCACTTAGGAAAGCCTTTAAGCCCAGTGAAGGTATACGTGTAATTACCAAAATGATTGCAATTAGAATATAAGGCGTCCATGCCTTTAACAAAGACATTTTAGCTTCACCTGTATTACCAGTGTCCGTATTCGAATGCCAAGTTGAATCCCATTCCTCCTTATTTGGGAAATCCCATACAGTTTTAGGCATGAATAAACCTTTTTTCGCCGCTAAAACGATGAGAATCAAACCAATTAAGCCACCAACTAAAGATGGTAATTCAGGACCTAGTGTCTTTGCTATCAAGTAATAAGGCACTGTAAAGCACAATCCTGAAAAGATGATAAATGGTGCCGCTTGAAGCGCTGGCTTGAAGGATTTCTCTTTACCAAATACCTTCGTCATCAACATGACTGCCATTAAAGGAATAAATGTCCCTACTACTAAATGAACTAATGCCGTCGACCCAGTCAATGCAAGTTTAAAGGCCTCAGGATCAACACCAACTGCTGCTAAATCTGTACTTAATGTACTCATTGCACCAAAGACTGGTGTTCCAACAGCACCAAACGAAACCGGAACACTGTTGAGAATTAAAGCCACCATTGCAGCTGCAAGTGGTGGAAACCCTAGCCCAATCATTAGGGGAGCTGATAATGCGGCTGGTGTACCAAACCCTGCTGCACCCTCAATAAATGCACCAAACATCCAACCAATAATGACGACTTGAATTCTTTTGTCCTTTGTAATATTGCTAAAACCGTTGTTAATTGTTGCCATGGCGCCAGATTGCTTCAGCGTATTCAAAATTAAAATTGCGCCGAAAATAATGATGATGACGTCGAAGGCCTTTTGAACCCCTAAAAAGGAATATCCGACCACATCCATTGGTGCCATTTTCCATGCAGTGAGTGCAACAAGTGATGCAACCAGCCACCCAACTGGTAACGCCTTCTTCGAGCCCCAATTTAATCCAACCATTAAGAAAATTACTAGAATAATTGGCAAGAACGCAAGAATTGCTAACATTTTAACCCCTCCAGTTCAATATTATTTTATCACAAAACCCTTAGCAAACTTTACCAGGATTTAGTAACCCCTTTGGATCAAACGCAAATTTTATATTTTTTAGTAGACTCATATAAACATCTCCTTGTTGAGTCTTTAAATAAGGTAATTTAGCATACCCTATACCGTGTTCTCCCGATACATGACCGCCCAGTTCTGCTGCTCTTTTGTACAATAAATCAAAGGCTTCCCCTAGCTTTTGTTTATAGACTTCATCAGAATATTGATCCTTCAAGACGTATACGTGTAAGTTACCATCTCCTGCATGGCCAAAGCTTGCAATCCTTATATCTACCAGAGCTTCAACCTCTTTTGTGTACTTGACGAAGTTTGCCACTTGATTTCTAGGTACAACTACATCACATTCATCCATTTCAGTTGTTGATGCCTTAATCGCCTCAAGGAAGGCGCCACGTGCTGACCAAATTGATTCTTGTCTCTCTTGAGTATCCGAAATAAAGACATCAAGTGCACCAGCTTCAAGACAAACCTCAGCTACTTTTTCATAGATACGTTCAACCTCTTCATGAGAGTTGCCATCAAATGTCAATAAGAGATAGGCATCTGATGATGCATCTGGGAACTTTTTCCCTAAGAAATCCTCTGCATTTTGGATAACGCGTCTTTCCATGTACTCAATCGCTGTTGGAATAAATTTAGATTTAATAATCATTGGCACCGTCTCAACCGCTTGCTCGAGGGATGGAAATGGCACCAATAAGCTAATCGCTACTTTAGGCAGAGGTAAGAGCCTTAAAATCGCTTTTGTGATAAAACCAAGTGTACCTTCAGAACCGACGAGTAGGTCTTTAATGCTGTAGCCAGAAGAGTTTTTAACAACTTTACCACCAACATTGATGATATCGCCGTTCATAAGAACCACTTCAAGACCTCTGACAAAATCTCTTGTAACGCCGTATTTTACTGCTCTCATACCACCCGCATTGGTAGATATATTGCCACCAATTGTCGCAGATTTTTCACCTGGATCCGGTGGATAAAACAAGTCTTCCTCTTCAACATATTTAGAGATTTCCATTAACAGCACACCCGGTTCAACTGTCAAAGTTAAGTTCTCTTTATCAAGCTCAAGAAAATGATTCATCTTCACTGTTGAAATCATTAGGCCACCATGGATTGCAACACTTGCACCAACAAGACCAGTACCCTGTCCCCTTGGTGTCACAGGGATATTTTTCTCATTACAGTACTTTAAAAGTGCCGATATCTCCTCAGCACTAAGCGCTTCTACGACCACATCTGGGAACTTGTGAACACCTGCAAGCTCATCCTTTGAATAATCTTCATGAATTTCATCACCTATATATAAGCGAGGCACTGGAATAACTGATTGAAAAAATTCAATATCCTCTTGATCTATTTTTTTATATTCCACTTTCATTTCAACCTCCTATGATCTTTCATTTTCAATACGTTCAATGAGCTTTGGAATCACTTCGTATATATCACCAACGATTGCATAATGCGCTGTATTAAAAATGGATGCTTCCTTGTCAATGTTAATGGCCATGATTTGATCCGATCCCTTCATACCGGCTACAAACTGGACCGATCCTGAAACACCGCAGGTGATAATGAGCTTAGGTCTAACCGTACGGCCACTAAGACCGATTTGAAGCTTGGCATCCATCCATCCCTTTTCAATCAATGGTCTGGTGCTGGCTACCTTTGCATCTAAAAGCTCAGCAAGCCTATAGGCCATGTCCAAATCTTCTTTTTTCTTAAAAGCCGACCCCACAACGATAATCACTTCAGCCTCTTCAATACTTTCTGACTTCTCTTTAGGGTGGACTTCAAGTACGTCTATCTGTGATTTTAGTAAGTTCTGATCAATTGTGCATTTTGTGACCTTTCCTGTAGGCACTTCAACCATTTCAGGCGCATCAAAAATTTTATATCTCACCGTTGCAAATTGAGGCCTATGGTTTGGTGTATGGATATGAGCCATGATATTGCCACCAAAAGCAGGTCTAATTTGATCTAAATCTGTATTTTCTTGAACATCTAGGACAGTACAATCTGCCGTAAGCCCAGTTCTAAATCTAGCGGCAAGTCTAGGTGCCAAGGATCTACCAATTGTCGTGCCGCCTACCAGTACGATGCTGGGTTTGTTATTAGTGATATAGTCTTCAAAACACGCAGAGTAAGGTTCAATTCTGAATTCTTCAAGACTAGCCTCCTCATATACGAAAACTTCATCAACACCATATTTAAGAATTTCTTCAGCTGCATGCTCAATATGATTTCCCATAAAAATCGCATGTACCGGATGATTAATTTTTTCTGCTAGCGTTTTGGCCTTACCGATTAACTCGAAAGACACAGGATGAATATTGCCTTCAACATGGTCAATATACACTGCCACACCCTTCCACTCGTCTTTATTAATCCCGACAACTTTATCTTCAACAAACTCAAACACTTCTGGTGCTTGCTTCACGCAAATTTTACACATCTTACAGCCACTGTTTATGCTGATTTGTGAATCAATGTACTCGATCGCATTAAATGGACATAATTTTACCAGCGCATCAGGTGATTTCACATTATTATTGTGAATAAGAATTTTCGCCATTTTATCCTCCTAAATAAACTTCAATCGCGTTAACGATTCAAACATTTGATTGGTTAACATCTCGCTACTGCCTTCCCAAATCTCATGCGCATCATTTCCCGAAGGCGGAAAAATGCGCTTTACTTGTGTTGGCGAGCCATTTAAACCATATTTCATCTCATCTTGATCCTCTAAATCATTAAAGGCAAAATATTGTACCTTGAAATTAGATGTTGATTTTTTCAGTTTATAGGAAGGCAATCTTGGTTGGAAAATGCCTTTTTCAACAGTTATTAGACAAGGAAACTTAACTTTAGCAACTTCTACAGTTTGTGGCATGTCCATCTCCACCGTCATATCCACATCAGTAACCTCAAAAATTTTTGAGACATTGGCGATGTGCGGTATATTTAAAAACTCAGCCATTTCAGGACCAACTTGAGCTGTATCACCATCTGTTGTCATCTTGCCACATATGATAATATCCGGTTTGCAAAATTTTTTAGTGCCTTGTGCTAAGGTATAGGCTGTGGCCCAAACATCTGCACCTGCAAACTTGCGATCACTCAATATAGCACCATGATCTGCCCCCATCATAAAGGCTTCTTTTATAATACGCTCCGCTTGAGGTGGTCCCATAGTCATAACACTTACGCTAGCCCCATATTTTTCTTTTAAAACCATAGCACTCTCAAGTGCATACAAATCATACGGATTCATTTTTGATGCGACACCATCACGTTTTAAAACACCAGTTACTTCATCAATTTCCACTTGAGTAGTTCCTGGAACTTGCTTGATACATACTAATATCTCCATAACGTCCCTCCTTTGAATACTAATCCCCGGTAAATCTTCACAGCAGCGCACCAATTTGGTCCTATGGTCTACTGGTCTTACCACTTAAAATAAATAATAGCACTTTTTGTCCCGCCCCACCACTATTGTTTAAATATTCACACAATTAACAGACTTAGAAATCGCTTTCTATCTGAAAAAAAATTAAAAAAAATATTTATAATTATATTTTTTGAATTTTTTTGAGTATTTTTTAACATTTTAGGGACTGCATTAGAGCATTATAACAAATACAGTCCCAGTTAACATGCGCTCCAATTGCACATTTTTAAGTATTATTGGTCACCATGGTTTTACCATGAAATTATGGCATAAAAAAACAACCCTAAAAGAGTTGTTTGTATTTTATCGTATTAAATTTATGGTTTAAGACCTTATTTTAATTAATATATTTAAGCTTAAATTTTAAATCATATCTTTGAACGGCTCTTCACAACCATGGAAAAATGCTCTTTCATGTTTTCAACAGCATCTTCACTTCTGCCTTCAATGATGGCCTCAGAAATTTTAATATGCTGGAGCAAAAGCATTCCTGAATCTTGTGCCCATGTGTTTACAGAATGTCTTGCTTCACCGATGAAATTCTTTAAGATTGCTTGGATTGCTCGCATCATAGTTTCAATTAAAACATTATGAGATGCTTCTGCTATGATAATATGAAATCTCTGATCAAGCTGAGACAACTCTTCCTCAGATGTGGTCATCTTAAAGGCTTCCACAAGTTCCGAGAATACTTGTTTTTGTTCGTCAGTTATTCGAATTGCCGCAAGTCTCGCCGCCTCTACTTCTATGACTGTCCTGATTTCCAAAATCTCATCAAAACTACCACCACCAAGCTTAAACATCAAGGAAATGGGTTCTATCCAGTTAGTAGGCTTATAGTCGCCTATATAGTTTCCACCACCTTGACGACACTCTACAACACCCAAAATTTCAAGACTTCTGATGGCTTCTCTAATAGAGGCACGTGATGCACTAAACTGTTCTGCTAGAACGCGCTCTGAAGGTAGCTTGTCACCTGTTTTGAGTTCCCCAGATAAAATCATTTCTTGGATTTGTTCTATAATCATTTCATATATTTTTTTCGTCTTTACCGGCTGAAACAAAACATGCACCACCTTTGTTGTCTACTTCTTGTATACAAGATCATTATAACAAAATATTTAAAGATTTGATATCCAATTTACGACGTATATTTATCAGTTTTTTTGTACTTTGTCAGCATCTCTTTTGGGAGATGACAGTAGTCGTCAGGGCATCTCGTCAATCGGTCTTGATGCTCCATGGCACTCTTAAGATAATTCGTAAGCGGCAAGACTTCAACAACAATCTTTTCCGCATCCGATCGGGCCTTTATAAAGGCTCTTGCCGCCTTAAGATGCATTTCACTTTCACTGTATACCCCAGTCCTATATTTTTCACCCACATCTTCACCTTGTCGATTTAAAGAGTAGGGATCAATAATTTCAAAAAAATACTGCATGAGTTCTTCAACCGCCACGCGTTGAGGATCGAACTCAGTTTTGACACACTCTGCATAACCATCATATGCACCTTCCAGTGTATTACTTGTACCATTGGCTCTGCCCGCTTCTGTAGAGATAACCCCAGGAAGGGTCTTGACAAACGCCTGGACACCCCAAAGACATCCACCTGCTAAATAGATCGTTTCCATTTCTTCACCTTCTTATGGTGGCCAAGCAACCACCCTCTATAGCTTCATTTTACCAACAATTAAGTCATTGGAAAAGGATAAATGAAAAGATTGACCACTTGTCCCCATAAAAAAACCTCTCATGGTTACGTGAATATAAACAATGAGAGGTTTCTATTTATCAAATAACCATTTTGCGTCATCTGGACCATGGGTGGTCATTACCTTTATGTGCCTAGTGGTGGGGTTTAATCGGATACTCTTCTATTGGAATTTGTTCAACATCCAGTACCATAAATCCGCCTTCGTTGGTAATATTAATCCACTTTAACCAGTTCTGGTTATCAGTCGTTGGGTAATCCTCTCTTCTGAACCAGCCTCTAGACTCCTTTCTCATACGAGAAGCCCTAAAGAACATTTCTGCCGATAAGACCATGGCCTCAGCTTCATGGCATGAAAGTAAACCATGATAATCATCTGCTTTCATTTCAGATACTTTTTCTTTTACTTTCAATATTTTTCTTAAAGCGACCTCAAGGCGTTGATCACTCATATAAATGCTGTTCTCAACAGGTGCAATGATGCTTTGAACTTCACTAATAATCTCTTTCGCCGTAATACCAGAAGCCTTTTTAAGCGGTTCAAAGGCTCTTGCTTCATTGATGGCAACTTGTGCCTCTGAAATTTTTGCCGTTTGTGGCTCTAATGCAATCTTAGCTGCCTTTTCACCTGCGATAATGCCTGCAAAAACACCATTTAAGATACCTGAACCCCTATTTCTGCCAGGAGGCGCTGGAACTGCA
This sequence comes from Fusibacter sp., assembly GCF_057447755.1. Taxonomy (NCBI): domain Bacteria; kingdom Bacillati; phylum Bacillota; class Clostridia; order Eubacteriales; family Fusibacteraceae; genus Fusibacter; species Fusibacter sp. Next base: position 11,188 of record NZ_JBVBZF010000094.1, read on the forward strand.
CCTGCTGCTGCAGAACCACCATAGCTCACATCACCGATGGCAAATAAGTTCTTAATATTAGTCTGCATGTCTCTATCTACCTTAACTGGTGCTTGTTCGCCTAAGAATCCAGGTGCAAGTTCATTGTCTACATCTACCTTGTGGCATTTAGAGTAGATGGTCTGCCAGAACTTCAAGCCATAAGGTCTGTGCCATATGTTTGATGTTGTAAATAAGACTTCGTCATCTTTTGTCATAGGTGTCGTCTCAGGTTTCATCGTAATTGGACCCTTGCCTGCTGACATTTGCTCATACCATTCGGCGATAGCATCTGAATTGATGTCCGCTTCTGGAAATACTCTGAAGTTTTTAGTAATATTCTCACCTTCATTATTGTAAAGGCAGTTTTCATTGAACACATGCTCATGATGGCTTTTCACTTTAAAGAGTTGCGCAAAGTTCCCAAACTCAGCGTTTCTCATCTCAGCACCTGCTCTAAAAGCTGCTGCGATACCATCGCCTCTACCATTTGCCCACATGTTCATCACACGATAGTTTTGGCTTCCAGTGGCTAAGATCACTGTTTTTGCTTCAATCGTATAAAAAGTACCATCTAAAATACTGTAGGCATTCGCACCCACTACAGTGTTGTCTGTAACGAGTAAATCTGAC
>NZ_JBVBZF010000095.1:0-11760 GCF_057447755.1 Fusibacter sp.
GTATAGTTTTTTTAAAATGAATTGGATATACTGATTGAAAAGGGTTTAACTATTAGTATATCCAATAGGTGCGGGACGCAAAACGTATATCTGTCATGTGAATAAATATAAAATGAACAGGACAATGATTGCTAAAAAATTAACTTTTAAACTTTTCTGATATAAGTATTTTCAATAGTTCAAGCATTGACCTTGAAAGTATTTTATAGTAAAATTGTTATTGGTTATGAAAGAAATTGTATACAGTATAATTTCTTTGTTAATAAAATGTAATATTATTAATAAAGTAACACTAAATCTTTGTTAAGGGGTGAGATTATATGGGTCTTCTATCCTTCAAAGGTGGCATACACCCACCGCATTCTAAAAAATCAACGGAGCATTTACCAATTGTTGATTACTTAGAACCTAAGATAGTAGAAATTCCATTAAGACAACACATTGGAGCGCCGTGTGAACCTGTAGTTGCAAAAGGTGACATGGTCAAAGTTGGTCAATTAATTGGAAAAGCAGGTTCATTTGTATCTGCAAACATTCACAGTTCAGTATCGGGTACGGTATTGGATGTCAAGAAAAGGTTTACTGCATATGGTTTCGACACATGTATCATGATTGAAAATGATATGAAGAACGAGTACCATGAAACGGTTAAGCCAAAGGCAGATTATACCACATTGTCAAATAAGGAAATCATCGAGATCATAAAAGAGGCTGGTCTTGTTGGTATGGGAGGGGCAGGTTTCCCAACACACGTTAAGTTATCACCACCGCCTGAAAAAACAATCGATACTATCATTTTAAATGGCGCAGAATGTGAACCTTATTTAACTTGTGACCATCGATTAATGCTAGAGGAACCTGAGAAAGTTGTTCTCGGTCTACAAATATTGATGAAATCATTAAACGTATCAAATGGCTTCATCGGAATAGAAAACAATAAGCCTGACGCAATTGAGACTATGACAAAAGCGGCTGCAGGTACGAATGTACAAGTTGTTGGCTTAAAAACCAAGTATCCTCAAGGTGCAGAAAAACAATTAATTTTTGCATGTACTGGCAAAGAAGTGCCTTCTGGTGGATTGCCAATGGATGCAGGTGTTGTGGTGAACAATGTGGCGACTGCTGCGACAATTGCAAACGTCTTTACAACGGGTATGCCACTTGTTGAAAGAATATGTACAGTCACTGGTGGTGCGATTAAATCACCTAAAAATATCAGATTCAAAATCGGTACCTCTTTAAGAGAACTTATTCAGTTTTGTGATGGTTTCAAGGGTACACCAGAAAAGATTTTGTTAGGTGGACCAATGATGGGTGTTGCACAGATGACAGATGATCTTCCAGCGATGAAAAATACATCTGGTATCTTATGTTTCACACCTGAAGAAGCAAGAATTCCAGAACCATCAGCATGTATTAAATGCGGTAAATGTGTAAGTATTTGTCCTGCATTTTTAGAGCCAATTCAAATCAGTGCATATGCACTTTTACACAACTATGATAAGGCGGCAGCCTTCAGAGCACTTGATTGTATTGAGTGTGGATCGTGTTCATTTGTTTGCCCTTCTAAGAGACCATTGTTATCGTCGATTAGGGTTGCAAAGCGAGAAATTATCGCAAGGAAGAAAAAATAGGGGAGGATTATATGGAAGCAAGATTAAAAGTCTCTTCATCACCTCATATTCGTTCAAATGATACGACACAAAAGATAATGAGGGATGTGGCAATTGCACTTTTGCCAGCTGCGGCATATGGTGTTTATAATTTTGGAATAAGTGCATTGATGGTACTGATTGTTTCAGTGGCATCTGCAATGATTACAGAATATGCAGTTCAAAAAGTTAGAAAAGTACCTGTTACGGTAACAGATTTTAGTGCTGTGGTTACAGGTCTATTATTGGGAATGAATTTACCTTCATCTGTACCACTTTGGATTCCAGTTGTTGGTAGTGTATTTGCAATCGGTATTGTTAAGCAAGCTTTTGGCGGTTTAGGTCATAACTGGATGAACCCAGCACTTGCAGCAAGAGCAATGCTCGTTGCATCTTGGCCTGTTCAAATGACAACTTGGGTTGCCGTTAAGGCAGATGCAGTGACAACAGCAACACCTCTTGGCATTATGAAAGAAGGTTTAAGTGTCCCATTGCCTTCAATCGCAGATGCTTTGATTGGTAGCGTAGGCGGTTGTATAGGCGAAACATCTGCACTTTTATTATTATTAGGTGGTGCTTATCTTGTATACAGACAAGTAATCAGCGTTAGAATTCCACTTGTATATATGGGAACAGTTGCTGTTTTAACCTTTTTATTAGGTGGCTTTAATTTGCAATATACGATTTTCAGCGTTTTGGCAGGTGGTCTAGTTTTAGGTGCCGTATTCATGGCAACTGACTATGCATCTTCTCCAATTACAGCTAAGGGTCAAATCATTTATGCAGTAGGTTGTGGTCTTTTAACGACAATTATTAGATTATATGGCGGTTACCCTGAAGGGGTTTCTTATTCCATACTCTTAATGAATGTGGCTGCACCATTAATTGATAAATTCACTCAACCTCGAGTTTTTGGAGGTGCTAAATAATGAGAGATATATTTAAAACAGGCATTATACTTTTTATTATATGTGCAGTAGCAGCTTTCGCACTTGCAATGACCAATGAAGTCACAAAAGATCAAATTGCTTTGCAGCGTCAACTTGCAAACGATGCGGCAAAAGCGGCAGTTTTACCTGTGGCAGCATCATTTGAAGATGTTGAAGCTGGTCAGCTTACAGATATTAAATCTAATTTTCCTGTGGTTGCAGAAGCCTATATCGGGTATGACGCAGACCACAACGTCATTGGTTATGTGTTTAAATCACTGCCAACAGGCTTTGGTGGCGCTGTGGAAGTCGTAACAGGTATTGATACAAGTGGCACTGTAACTGGTATGAGAATGGGAAATCATCAAGAGACACCAGGTCTTGGTGCTCGTGCAAAAGAACCTGCTTTTTATGAACAATATAATGGCATGTCAGCTGCTGGTCCTATTGGCGTAGCAAAATCTAACCCAACTGAAACAGACATACAAGCAATCACTGGCGCGACAATCTCTTCAGTTGCAATTACGAGTGGCGTTAATGCTTCAATTGAAGCTTACCACTTTATAATGGGAAACTAGGGGGGGATTTAGATGAATATTAAAAATTTAACCAATGGTTTGTTTAAAGAAAACCCAATATTTGTACAATTATTGGGAATGTGTCCAACACTTGCAGTAACGACATCTGCTGTAAATGGTGTTGGTATGGGGCTTGCAACAACAGCAGTTCTCGTGTGCTCCAATATGGCGATTGCACTTCTTAGAAATGTAATTCCATCTAAAGTCAGAATTCCAGCGTTTATCGTCGTTATTGCCAGCTTTGTTACAATCGTAGGCATGATGATGGAAGCCTTTGTTCCAGCCCTTTTTAGTGCTCTTGGACTTTTTATTCCTTTGATCGTTGTTAACTGTATCATTCTTGCAAGAGCAGAATCTTTTGCGTCAAAGAACGGCATATTAGATTCTTTACTTGACGGTGTTGGTATGGGACTTGGTTTTACACTTGCTTTAACAGTTTTGGGTAGCGTTAGAGAATTGTTTGGAAATGGTAGTATTTTTAACTTTTCTATCTTTGGCGCAGCTTATAAGCCTGCATTGATCATGATCTTACCTCCAGGTGCGTTCTTGGCGCTTGGTATCTTGTTGGCGATTTATAATCAAGTTCAAATGAAAAAAGCGAAATAAGGAGGGGTTGTAATGGAAAATGCAAGTTTATTAGTTATAATGGTCAGTGCGATTCTCGTTAACAACTTTGTCCTTTCGAGATTTTTAGGAATTTGTCCTTTCCTTGGCGTATCCAAGCAAGTTGAAACTGCTTTTGGTATGGGAATGGCGGTAACTTTCGTAATGACTTTAGCAGGTATTTTGACTTACTTTGTACAATATTTTATATTGGAGAAGTTAGGGCTTCAATACCTTCAAACAGCAGCTTTTATTTTAGTAATCGCATCGCTTGTACAATTTGTTGAGATCGTTCTTCAAAAAATGAGCCCAACACTTTATCAAGCCCTAGGGGTATTTTTACCACTTATCACAACAAACTGTGCAGTTTTAGGTCTTGCACTTTTAAATATTCAATATAAGTTTGGCCTAGTTCAAACAATCGTTCATTCGTTTTTTGCCGCTATCGGTTTTTCGCTTGCAATCGTTTTATTTGCAGGGATCAGAGAAAAACTCGAAATTTCAGATGTACCATTGCCTTTTAAAGGTTTCCCAATTGCATTAATCACTGCAAGCTTAATGTCAATTGCCTTTTTAGGGTTTACTGGTTTGGTTTAGGAAAGGGTGAATGACAATGGATATGATGAGTATATTAGTTGCAGCAGGTATTTTGGGTGTCATGGGACTTTTGTTCGGTGCAGGACTTGCACTTGCATCTCAAAAATTTGCTGTTGAAATTGATCCAAGAGTTATTGCAGTTAGAGAAGTTGTACCAGGTGCAAACTGTGGTGCTTGTGGTTATCCTGGATGTGATGGTTTTGCAAACGCAGTTGTAAAAGGCATTGCACCAGTAAATGGTTGTCCTGTTGGCGGGGCAGATTGTGCAAAAAACATTGCAAGCATAATGGGACTTGATGCTGGTGATTCTGTAAAGCAAGTTGCAAAAGTGCTCTGTAAGGGTGATGAAGAAAAATGCTCAAACAGATTTGATTATGAAGGCTTTGACAGCTGTGTGGCAGCAAACATGCTCAATGGTGGTCCTAAGAGCTGTCTATATGGCTGTATGGGATTAGGAACCTGTGTACAGGTTTGTCCGTTTGATGCCATTCATGTAAACAGTGCGGGTATTGCAGAAGTTGATCCTGAAAAATGTACGTCATGTAACAAGTGTATTGAAGCATGTCCTAAGGATGTTATTACACTTGTACCTTATAGCCAATTAACGATTGTTGATTGTAATAATAAGGACAAAGGTCCTATGGTTAAAAAGAACTGTAGTGTAGCATGTATCGCGTGTGGTATCTGTGAGAAGAATTGTCCATTTGATGCAATTCATGTGGTTAACAATCTTGCAGTTATTGATTATGACAAATGTACAAATTGTATGGTTTGCGTTGAAAAATGTCCGACTAAAGCAATTGAAGGGGATCTAGCAAAACGCAAGAAAGCTTACATCATAGATGAAAAGTGTATTGGCTGTACAATCTGTGCTAAAAACTGTCCTGTGGAGGCGATTGCAGGAGAGCTTAAAAAAGTACATGAAATTGATCAAGAAAAATGTATTGGCTGTGGCGTTTGTGAAGTTAAATGTCCAAAAGATGCAATTGAAATGAAATAGAGTATGACATAAAACATGTGATATGAATTAAGCTGACTCAAATGAGTCAGCTTTTTTGCAAAAATTGAGGATTTAAAAAAAGGGATGATGATATGGAAACTAGAAATAATAGCAGAGAGATAAAATTATATATATTAATAATTGCAATTACTGCATTTGGACTTGGTTTAAGTAATTCCGTTATGTCGAATTACTTTAAGGATGCCTACCAAGTCAATGCTTTTCAGAGGGGGCTTATAGAGTTTCCAAGAGAAATTCCAGGGATAATAAGCGTTCTTGTAATTGCGTCTTTATCCTTTATGAGTGATATTCGAATTTCTATGGTTGCACAACTCATGAGTTTTATCGGCATTACAGTTCTGGGATTTATAACACCAAGCTTTGGCGTTATGCTCATCTTTGTTTTTATTAATTCTGTGGGCATGCACTTGTTTTTTCCTCTCCAGGATAGCATTGGGATTGAGCTCTCTGGCAAGGAGGGATTGGGCAAGAAGATGGGTCGATTTAAAGGGATTGCTACTGGCTTTCAAATGGCATCCTCTGTATTGGTATTTTTAGGGTTTAAAGTTGGCTTCTTCAGTTTTACAAGTCCAGTAAAATGGATATTTGTCATCTCGGGTTTTTTGTTTTTATTGGTCTTTATTTTGTTATATCGCTTGGATCAGTCTGTAAATGTTTCTGGCCATACACCACAGAAATTGAAGTTTGTGTTGCACAAAGAATATAAGTACTATTATTATCTGGTCATACTGTTTGGTGTTCAAAAACAGATTATGATGGTTTATGGCCCTTGGGTCTTGATAGAGCTTCTTGGTAAAAAGGCGGATACGCTTGCTGTGCTTGGCATTATTGGCGCTTTTATTGGCATTTTCTTTATGTCGTATTTGGGAAAATGGATTGATCAGTTTGGTATAAAAAAAATGCTATATGCGGATGCGCTTTCTTTTATAGGTGTATATGCGATTTATGGTATGCTCAGTGCGGGCTATGTAAACGGTAGTATAAAGACAACTGGACTCGGTCTACTAATGGCATATGGGATTTTGATAATTGATAGAATGTCTACTCAAATGGGACTCATCCGTACACTTTATTTAAAGTCAATTTCACTTAATAAGGGTGATATTACACATACTTTAACGCTAGGACAGAGTTTGGATCACTTTGTCTCAATTGCATGTGCAATTCTAGGTGGTGTTATTTGGGTCAAGTATGGTCCACAATATATTTTCTATTTGGCAGCTTTTATATCTCTAGGTAATTTGTACGTGGCGATTAAAGTCAAAATACCCAGTGAAGAAAAATAGCCTGTAAATTCAAGCTTATAAATCGTTTAAAGGGTTAACCGATTTCATCTTGAGACGTTGAATATTTAATAAAATTCATTTTTATAAGGTGGCATTTATCTTGTATTTATTTTCACATAATGCTAAACTAAAATAGAAATGTGCTGGAATCAAATGTAAAAAAATGGTATTATAGAGGTGACTATGAGAGTTAAAAGTAATGATGGTTTAATTCTACTTCTTTTAATATTGACAGGTGCAATTATTGGGAGTATTATCGGTTCTGCATTAGGTGATGTCATGCCGATATTAAATTATGGAAAGTCAATTGGTGTGGATCCATTCCTGCTGGATTTAAGTGTTGTAACCCTTACTTTTGGGTTTAAGTTAACGCTTAATGTATCTGGTATTATAGGAATCGTGCTCGCCTTTGTCTTGTATCGAAAAATATGAAGATTGTTTTAGCGTCCGCCTCACCAAGAAGGTCAGAACTTCTGGACATGTTAAAAGTGCCCTTTGAGGTTTGTCCAAGTCATATTGATGAGAAAGCAACATTTCATGAAAAACCTGAACAAATTGTTATGGGATTATCCTTCGAAAAGGCATACCAAATTGCCAAAGAAATGCCTGAATCAATCGTCATAGGTAGTGATACCATCGTTTATTTAAATGAAGTTCTGGGCAAACCTGAAAATGAAGCCCATGCGTTTGATATGCTTAAAAAGCTCAGTGGTAAGACACATGATGTCTATACTGGAATTGCAGTGGTTTGTGAATCAAAGAATATTAAGTGTGTTGATTATGTTAAAACTGAAGTCGTTTTTAATGAACTGACGAATGAAGAAATCCATGCTTATATTGAAACTGGTGAACCGCTGGATAAGGCTGGCGCTTATGGTATTCAAGGTCAAGGTGCTTTGTTGGTAGATCAGATTAAGGGTGATTTTTTCAGTGTAATGGGTTTACCACTCTCTAAGTTAAATAGAATCATGAACGATGAATTTCGAATAAATCTATTGACGAAAGAGGGACTATAGCATATGATAAAGAAATTGCCTTTGGAGGAAAGACCACGAGAAAAATTGATTCACTATGGACAAGAAACGCTCTCAAATGCCGAGCTATTGGCCATAATTTTAAGGACAGGTACGTCAAACTATTCTGCCATTGACCTAGCCCATAAAATTATTGAAAAGTGTCCAAGTGATTTTTCTGATATCAACCACTTATCCCTAAAAGAACTGTGTGAAATTGAGGGGATTGGTCCTTCAAAAGCGTGTCAAATCCTATCGAGCATAGAGATTGGCCGACGTATTCAAAGAGCAAATTTCAAATCAAAGCTTAAAATTTCTTCCCCTGAGGCTATTTTTTCATTTTTTAAAAGTGAGATCGGCCATGAAAGGGTGGAAAAATTCATTATTGTATTACTCAATACTAAAAATGAAATTATAAAGTGGGAAATTATTTCTGTTGGAAGCTTAAATGCATCTATTGTGCATCCAAGAGAAGTTTTCAATAAAGCGATTAAAAATAGTGCTGCAGCAATCATTGCGATACACAATCATCCATCTGGTCATGTTGCACCAAGTAAAGAGGATTTAAATATCACAATGAGACTTAAAGAAGCAGGCAGTATTGTGGGAATAAATTTAATTGATCATATTATCATAGGTAAAGCGCAGTATTATAGCTTTAAGGAAAATGGTCAATTGTAATTTCGCCGAAATTATGAAATGTGAAAGGAAACTGAAAATGAGATTTGGATTATTTTATAAGCAGTTGGGAATCGATTTAGGAACTGCAAATACGTTAGTTTGTGTAAAGGGAAAAGGCATTGTTGTAAGAGAGTCTTCTGTAGTTGCTATTAATGACAAAGGTCATGTATTGGCAGTTGGTAAAGAAGCCAAAGAAATGATTGGTAAGACACCAGGTCAGATTCGAGCAATTAGACCGCTTAAAGATGGCGTTATTGCGGATTTTGATATTACACAAAAAATGATTAAGTACTTCATCAACAAAGCAGTTCCAAATATGAACTTTTTAACAGGGGCTAAAGTTGTAGTAGGTATTCCTTCACAAGTAACTGAAGTTGAAAAGAGAGCTGTTTATGAAGCTTCACTATCAGCTGGTGCAAAAGACGCATTCCTTATTGAAGAGCCTATGGCAGCAGCAATTGGTGCAGATTTACCGATTACTGAACCTACTGGAAGCATGATTGTTGATATCGGTGGCGGTACAACTGAAATCGCCGTTATTTCTTTAGGTGGTATTGTTACGAGTCGTTCAATTAGAATTGCTGGAGACGAACTAGATGATTCAATCGTAAACTATGTTAGAAAGAAATACAGCTTAATGATTGGTGAAAGAACTGCTGAAAATATTAAAATGAGCATTGCTTGTGCACTTTTACCTTCAATTGAGCGCACTTTTGAAGTGACCGGTAGAAATCTTGTCACAGGTTTACCGAATACATTAATATTACATTCAAGTGAAATATATGAAGCAATTAAAGAGCCAATTCAAGCAATTGTTGAAGGGGTAAAATCTACACTTGAAAAAACACCTCCTGAACTTGCATCTGATATTTATCAATCAGGTATAGTTCTTGCTGGTGGTGGTGCTTTACTAACAGATTTAGACAAACTCATTAAGAAAGAGACTGGAATGCCGGTTAAAATTGCTGAAAATCCATTGGATTGTGTTGCAATTGGAACAAGTAAGGCTGTTGAGAGCTTCAATGAGTTAAAAGAAGTTTTTATATCCTCTAGATCTCTTTAAGCATTGTTGGTGATCACATGAATGAGCGATATAAAAAAGTGATTGTTGTTTTAATGGGCATCATTTTACTCATTCTGATGGCAATTTCATTTGGTGGTAGAGAACGGATAACCTTTATAGAAAGTCAAATAGGCACGGTACTTTCTCCTATACAAAGATTCCTGAGTGGTATCGGGAATTTTGTAGATGAGAAGACGGAGCCTATTATTAATGTTTTGAATTATAAGACTTTGAACGAAGATCTCACCCTTGAAAATGAACATTTGAAGGAGCAGATTGTTTCGCTTACTTTGCAGCAAAAGGAACTTAAAGAACTGGAAGATTTAAGTCAAGCTCTTAGTTATGTGAATCGTTTCGGCATAGACAATTACGTATCTTGTAACGTTATTTCGAAAGATATTGGCAACTGGTTCAACATGTTCACCATAGATGCGGGTGCAAATCAAGGCATCGTTAAAAATAGTACTGTAATAAACGGTAATGGCTTGGTTGGCTTAGTCTATGAGGTCGGTGATAATTGGTCAAAAGTCATTTCAATCATTGACCATAAATCAGCTGTAGGCTTTGAAATGCTAAGGGTCACAGACGATTATGACGGCATTTTAAATGGTACTTCAAATTACGAACTCGTTGGTGAACTATATGATCCGAAAGCAGTTGTAAGTGTCAATGACTATATTGTAACGTCAGGCCTTGGGATGTACCCTAAAGGCATTTTAATTGGCAGAATCTATGAAGTGATTGATGATAAGGATTTATTCCTTAAAAAAATCAAAGTGGTGCCAGCCGTTAACTTTAAAAAAATAAATAAAGTACTTGTAATTCCATATCACGAACTGGACGATACCGTTCAAACGGACGAATCAACACCAGAAACGGGAGTGAACGAATAAATGAAATATCGATACGTCATTTTAATAGGATTGGTCAACTTCATATTGATGAGTACGGTATTTCAGATTCTTAGAATAAATGATGCATTGCCTAATCTATGCATCATTTTATCTATTGTATTCTTAGCCTTGTTTACTGATAAACATGCCTATATTTATGCGTTTACATGTGGCATATTACAGGATGTTTTTCTTGGAAAGGTATTGGGCATTAATTTATTGATCTATTTGTTGTTGGTATTCACCATAATTAAGTTAGAGCGTGTTATGTTCAAGGGCAATTTTTTGACACCGATTTTTTTAATTGCAATTGGTACGCTCTTCTATCACTTTACCTTCTTTATATTAATGTTCTTTTTGCAATCAACAATTCCGCTTTCACTCTTAATATGGAAAATTATTACTGAAGTTATATACAATAGTCTCATTGGCTTATTTGTATATGCATTTGTCTTTAAAAGACTTAATGGTTATAAACTAGGTGATTTTAATGCTTAAACTCATTTTTAATCGAAAAAATCAAATTATAATATTTTTTACGATTGTCTTTTGTCTATTGGGCTATAGACTCTATGATCTAACGATTATTCAAGGTGCCATGTATTATGACAAATCCATCAATAATCGGATCAAGAAAATAGAGACTTATGCTAAAAGGGGTGACATTTACGATCGAAATGGTGAAATATTGGCAACCAGTAATGTTGGTTTTGTCTTAAAACTCAACAGTGGTGTCATTCCAGCAAATGATTTCGCTGATATTGCGATTGGTCTCTATGATTTTCTTGAGGATCAGGGTGAAAGTCACATCGAGTTTCCAATTATAATGGATAAGGGAACGTATCGATATGTCTATGATGATAACATCAAGAAGTGGAAGGAAGATAACGGTTATGATCAATCCATGACTGCATCTGATATTTTTAAAGATGTTAGAAGTCGCAACTATCTTGATACCAGCTTGAGTGACTATGAAGCTTTTAAAATTCTTTACAATCAAGGAAAATACTTACCAATTTCAACCTCAAAAATGAAATTTTTGGACGAGCTGTACAAAGATAATTTTATGAAGATGTACGGTATTGAGATCGGCACTTCTGCAAAAGATGCCTTTGCAATCATAAGAAAAAGATCAGATTTCAAAATTGACGACTCACTTACTGATGAAGATGCTTATAAAATATTAGTTTTTAGACATGCGATCAAGGAGAAGGGCTATTATAAGTACGAGCCTATTATTATTGCACCTTCTGTTAAGCAAGAAACTGCCATTAGAGTTCAAGAAAAGGGCTTTGAGTTTCCTGGAACGACGATTTCTTACGAATCGATCAGAACATATCCAAATGGTTCTACAGCAGCCCATATCCTTGGCTACATGGGAAAAATATCTTCTGAATCTGAAACGGCTAAGTTCGTGACGCAGAATAATTATAATCCTAACCAA
>NZ_JBVBZF010000096.1:0-11746 GCF_057447755.1 Fusibacter sp.
AAAGGCATTTCCCTCTATATATGCAAGCATAATATTCACCCACGTTTCATCTGACGATTAAACTCTCGCCACAAATTCAAATTTTTCATTATTGAGGCCATCAAAAAATACAATCTTGGCAGACCCAACAATTCTAGGCTCTGAATATTCAATGCCCTGAGCCTTGAGTTTTTCCATTTCCGTTTCAAGACTGTCTACTTTAAAGGCAATATGTTCAATTGGTCCTAGAGTCCGCTCTTCATTGGAGGCTTTTGAAATAAGCTCAATAATCGTGCCGCCAACCTCTAAAAAGACCAATCTGCTGTCTGGATATTGATAATCCTTTAAGACCTTGGCTTCTAAAATCGTCTTGTAAAACTCTAAAGTCTTTTCAATGTCTAATACCTTTATGCCAATATGTCCAAATTTCATATTTGTCTACCTCTCTTCATTCATCATTTTTATCTTCTTCTATTTTAACAGATTTTGGACTTTTAAAATATCCTTTCTTTGGAATTTGAAACATTAAGCCCTTGAAATTCTAAGCACTCTCTAGTATATTTAAGCTAACTTAAGTTGTATTTTTGAAAGGAGAAGCCATGTATTCTGTAATCACCGGAGGCAGTTCTGGGTTAGGGCTTGAAATCGCAAAGGCACTGGCTCATGAGAACCAAAACTTAATCATTATTGGGCGTTCACCTGAAAAGCTGGAAGCTGCAAAGCAAAGTCTAAGTGTCATCAATCCAAGAATTGAGGTTCATGTTTTTCCATTTGATATCGCGGATGAATCTCAAGTATCTAATTTTGTAAATCAACTTGAACAAGATAAATGGCCTGTTAAGGCCCTCTACAATGTTGCTGGGTCCGCCTTCTACGGTGCCATTTCTCAAATTGAAAAAAAAGACATTGACGCCGTTTTAAATGCCAATTTGACTGGGCTCATGCTAATCACCCTCAAGCTCATTCCCTATATGCAGAAATACCCAATATCAGGGCAAAGAATCATAAGCATTTTATCTACTGCAGCATTAAAGGGAAAACGGAATGAAACCATCTACAATGCCGCCAAATGGGGGGCACGCGGATTTTTAGAATCTGTTAGAGACGAACTGTCCGATACGCCAATCGAAGTCATCAACGTTTTTCCAGGTGGCATGAAGACCCCATTTTGGAACGACTCACCTTCAGGCTATGCAGTTGAAACGTTTATGGATCCAAAGGCTGTTGCAAAACACATCGTCTCTATAAGTCTTGACGAAGCCGTCTATGTAAACGATATCACCATTGGGCGTCCAAAAGGCTAAGCATCATCTGTAAAATGATTGTCTCTTGCTCGGCTTTAAAAGCATAAACAAACTTATACTCAAAATAAATGTCAAAAAAATGCGCTGAATTAAGGGGTTAATTTCAGCGCATTTCTGTCTTTTTGAGATCGGTTAACAACTTCTTTATCTCTATGATTCTATATCTCTATATCTCTATATCTCTATATCTCTATGTTTCTATATCTCAATATCTATATGCTTCTATGCTTCTATGCCCCTGATTAGGTTTACCATCTCAATAGCACCCGTTGCCACATCAAAGCCCTTGTTGCCAGATTTTGTACCCGCACGCTCGATGGCTTGTTCAATGGTATCTGTTGTTACCACGCCAAACATCACCGGTAAGCCTTCATTTAGAGATACAGATGCGATACCCTTTGTCACCTCACTACAGACTAAGTCGTAGTGTGAGGTTGCACCCCTGATAACAGTCCCTAAACAGATGATTGCGTCATACTTATTCGATTTTGCCATTTTTGATGCAATAAGGGGAATCTCAAAAGCCCCTGGTACCCAAGCAATGTCAATTTGGTCTTCACTGACTTCATGTCTCGTCAAGGCATCAATAGCACCACCCAATAACTTTGAAACAATAAACTCATTAAACCTAGCGGCAACAATGCCAATTCTTATGTCCCTTGCAACTAATTTTCCTTCAAACGTTTTCATAATATCCTCCTATAAATAATGTCCCATTTTATTTTTTTTCGTTTCTAGATAAAAAGCATCATGTATCGTCGATGCAATCTGGATGGGTTTACGTTCAATAACTTCAAGCCCAAAATCCTCTAATCCTTCAATCTTAAGAGGGTTATTCGTTAATAGGCTCAATGTTTTAATCCCTAAATCCTTTAGGATTTGAGCCCCTATAACATACTCTCGCTGATCTTCTTCAAAGCCTAGGGCTAGGTTAGCTTCAACCGTGTCCATGCCCTGATCTTGAAGCTCATAGGCCTTGAGCTTGTTGATTAAGCCTATTCCTCTTCCCTCTTGTCTCAGGTATAGCAAGACACCACTCCCTGCCGCTTCAATGGCTTCCATGGCCCTTGCGAGCTGGTCACCACAGTCGCATCTGCATGAACCAAAAGCGTCTCCTGTCAAGCATTCCGAATGCACTCTACAAAGTACTGGAGACTCCAGGTCGAGCTTTCCCTTGACCAATGCCACATGATGTTCGCCATTTAAGAGGTTAATATAGCTATGCGCCATGAAATCACCATACTTTGTCGGCATTTTTGTAATGGATACCTTTGAGACAAGTTTTTCATTGCGTTTTCTATAATCCTGTAAATCTTTAATGGTAATGAATTTCATTTGATGCTTATTGGCAAAGTCCATGAGTTCAGGAGTTCTCATCATTTCACCCTCATCATTCATCATTTCACAGCAAAGACCGCATGCTTTAAGACCGGATAGCTTCATAAGGTCAACCGTCGCCTCTGTATGGCCATTTCGCTCAAGAACGCCATTTGGCTTTGAGAGTAGTGGAAACATATGTCCGGGTCTTCTAAAATCGCTTGGCAAAGAGGTTTCCTCTACGCACATCCTTGCTGTAAGCGCTCTTTCTGAAGCTGATATACCTGTAGTCGTGTTGATATGGTCAATCGAAACAGTGAATGCAGTGCCATGGGCATCTGTATTTTGTGTCACCATTTGGGGTAAGGCCAATCTGCTTGCGATTTCAAGGCTCATGGGCATACAGATCAAGCCCCTGCCATAGGTTGCCATAAAGGTCATGTTTTCCGTGGTTGCAAACTCTGCTGCACAGATTAAGTCACCCTCATTTTCCCTGTCATCATCATCTGTTACAATGATCATTTCGCCTCTTTTTAATGCTTCTAATGCGTCCTCTACCAAATCAAATTTAAACATGTCTCTTCTCCTTCTGACTATAAATTAGACTTATCTTATTGGCTTTTCATTTATGAAAATTGTTTTGATTATTTGAAACTAGACGATCCACATTCTATTAAAATCCGTTTGCAGTCAGAAAAGCTTGGGATATACCGCCTTTATGATTGCCCTTTAAGAATTTTTCAATGTATTTGCCAACCATGTCCACTTCCAAATTCACCACATCACCCATGCGTTTATGATGAAGTGTGGTTTGCGCAATCGTATGTGGGATGATACTCACTTTGAAAGTGCCCTGGTCTACCCCCATCACCGTTAGAGAAATGCCATCTATGGCAATGGACCCTTTTTCCACAACATATTTCAGAATGTCTTCTGATGCCTTTATGGTAAAAATCATGGCGATGCCATCTTTCTTTATCATGGTAATCTCACCAGTACCATCTATATGCCCTGAGACCATGTGTCCCCCAAACCGACCATCTGCTTTCATGGCGCGTTCCAAATTCACCACATCGCCACTCTTCAGCTTGCCGAGGCTAGACCGGGATAAAGTCTCGTTCATAACATCTGCCACCATGGTTCCTGCATCAAAGGAAATCACCGTCAGGCACACACCATTTACAGCAATGCTGTCGCCGATCTTAACATCGGAGACTACCAAGCGGGCACTAATTTCAAGCTTTGATGTCAGATTGCCCCTTACCATTTTTTTAACGCTACCTAGCTCTTCGATCAATCCTGTAAACATTTCTCACCTCTATCTTCAAAACCATATTCCAATAAAATATCTTCATTGATGAAAGTCATCTTCTCAAGTTTAAGGATGACAGCATCTCCCATGGTTTCCACACCAAGGCCACTCACGGGGGTATAGGCGGTTTCACCCCCTAATATCTTAGGCGCTATAAATGCGTAAAGATAATCTACAAGTTGCGATGCGATCATGGCTTCATTTAGGCGGCTACCACCCTCAAGTAAAATACTCTGGATGCCAAGTTCACCCATCTGCTTCATGGCAAGGGTCAAGTTAATATGACCATTTTTTTCTGGAACCCCAACAATGAGGCCACCTCTTTTTTTAAGTGCCTCAGCCTTTTGCTGACCTTCTTGACTTTCAAGGTAAAGCTCTGAGCATATATAATAAGTTTTGACATCATGAGATGTCAGGGGAATATTGTAATGCAAAGGGGTTTCCAGCCTTCGATCACATATGATGCGTATCGGGTTAAACGCTGAGTTTGCCCTATAGGTGAGTAGGGGATCGTCCTTCAAAACAGTTCCGATACCAACCATGATGCCATGAAATTGCTTTCTCAATTCCTGTACCCGCTCTCTAGAGGCTTCATTGGAAATCCACTTTGAATGGCCTGTTTTACTTGCTATTTTGCCATCTATTGTCATGGCATATTTTAGGGCAATATAGGGCATTTGAGTTTTAATGTGATGTATAAAGGCCCTGTTGATTTCGACACAGGCCTCAAGAAGAACATCTTCTATGACTTCAATCCCATTTGCCCTCAGCGCTTCAACCCCTTTCCCACTAACTTTTGGGTTTGGATCTCGAGTGCCTATGACGACCGTCTTGATACCATGCCTTATAATCGCCTCCGTACAAGGGGGCGTTTTTCCATAATGACAACAGGGTTCAAGTGTCACATAGAGGGTTGCGTCTTTTGGGTCTTGAAAACATGAAGAAAAGGCATTTATTTCTGCATGTGGACCGCCGTAAACCGCGTGATAGCCCTGCCCTATGATTTTGTCATCTTTCACAATAATAGCGCCTACCATTGGATTGGGGGCCACTGCACCTTGGCCCTTTTGTGCCAGCTCTAAGGCCAAGGCCATATAGGAATCATGGTTCATAAGGTCGTTCTCCTCTCATTATCAAATCCTTAAATAGCAATCATGCTCATATCATTTTCATTTTCAACAAGATTTGAGTCGTCTCTCGATGACTCAAACCAATTTTCGCTGACGCTGTTTGAGGCTGAACCTTCCTCATCACAGCTTTTGGCTCAAATTTTGCTTTATACAACACAAAAAAGCCCTGATTCTAATCAGGGCTTTAAAAGGTTTGCTGGTAACATTCATAAGAAATTTACAAACCCTCTTTGGCTGAGTACAGCGAAGAGGCTCTAACTTATGCTTATATCCAATAACGAATTTTATCGTTAAAAAAGCTCTGAAATGATTAAACATTTCAGAGCTCGTTCGCAAAATTACCATATGCTGATTATTGAATTGTATTTAATTCAATAAAGCATATATGGGATTTATTGATCTTCTTTCATCCAGACTTTACTGTCGGCTTCGGAGTTACACCGAATCATACCTTGCGGCTCGTGGGCTATACCACCGGTAGGGAATTGCACCCTGCCCTGAAGATTCTATTAAGTTACTGACATCTTAACATAAGCCAATTTTGATGTCAAACAAATTAAATTAATTTAAATGACCCTACAAAATTTTGCCCATAATCGCTATTAGAG
The DNA here is from genome assembly GCF_057447755.1 of Fusibacter sp. Classification (NCBI taxonomy): domain Bacteria; kingdom Bacillati; phylum Bacillota; class Clostridia; order Eubacteriales; family Fusibacteraceae; genus Fusibacter; species Fusibacter sp. The sequence continues at coordinate 5,651 of NZ_JBVBZF010000096.1, forward strand.
ATTATTTTGTGATTAATTTTAGGTCAACTGGTACAAATGCATCAACAGTTTCGCCGTTTAATACTTTTTGAGCAAACTCAACGCCAAGGCTACCAATCATATCTGGTTGTTGAGCCACTGTAGCTGCTAAAGTACCTTCTTCGACTGCTTTTACAGCATCATCTGTTGCATCAAACCCAACAACGATAATATCTCTGCCAGATGCTTGAATTGCTTTTAAAGCACCAAGAGCCATTTCGTCATTATGTGCAAATACAGCGTTGATTTCTGGTTGTGCTTGAAGAATATTTTCCATTACTGATAAGCCTTTAGTACGGTCAAAGTCAGCAACTTGTCTTGCAACAACTTCAACTGAAGTGCCTTCAAGTGCAGTGTTAAAACCAAGACCACGGTCTCTAGCTGCTGATGTTCCAGCAATACCTTCAAGTTCTACCACTTTACCAGTGCCATTAAGCTGAGCCACTACATATTCACCAGCCATTTTACCACCTGCTACGTTATCAGAAGCAATATGCGCCACAACATCACCAGCATTTGCACCTCTATCAAGTGTGATCACAGGAATAGATTTTGCATTAGCTGCTTTGATTGCGTTTACAACTGCATCAGAATCTGTAGGATTGATTAAGATCACGCTTACTTCTTGAGTTAATAAGTCTTCCACATTACCAAGCTCTTTAGCTGGGTCATTTTGTGAATCTAAAACGATTAATTCAATGCCAAGCTCTGCAGCTTTAGCTTCAGCACCTTCTTTTAAGGTTACAAAGAAAGGATTATCAAGTGTTGAAAGTACTAAACCGATTTTTGTTGCCATTTCAGGTGCTGGTGTTGTTTCTGGTGCTGCTTCAGTTGTTTCTGCTGGTGCTGGTTCTGCTGCTGGTTCTGCAGCCTTTGCGCATCCTGCAAGTGCAGTGAATGCAAGTAACATAATTAATAGTAATGCTAATATTTTTTTCATTTTTACGCTCCCCTTAAACTATTTTTGTTTTCTATCTAAAAGAACTGCAATCAAGATGACCAAGCCCTTTAGTAGCAATTGATAATAAGAACTAACATTCATTAAATTTAGTGCATTGTTGAGAATACCAATAATCAAAGCGCCGACAATGGTGCCCAATATGGAACCTACACCTCCAGCCAGACTCGTACCGCCCAGTACAACAGCTGCAATTGCATCAAGCTCGTAACCGCTTCCGGCTGTTGGCTGTGCAGAGGATAAACGACTGGTGATAATGATCCCTGCAAGTGCTGCAAGTAAGCCGTTGATACCATAAACGAATATTTTGATTCGATCAACATTAATACCAGATAATTGAGTTGCATCCTCATTGCCGCCAAGTGCGTAAACATAACGTCCAAAAGTCGTATTCTTAAGGATAAAATATCCAAATGAGAATATGACAATCATAATGAGTACGGGATTAGGGATGTTCAGAAAATACCCTTCACCAATTTTGTTGAAGAGCTCCCCATAGGCTTCATAACCCGTGGAAATCGGCTTACCATTTGTGAAAACCATGGTAGCGCCTCGTAAAATCGTCATTGTAGCAAGCGTCACAATAAAGGGCTGAAGTCTGCCTTTACTGATAATGACCCCGTTCATCATTCCAATGCCCATACCAAGTGCAAGTGCAAAGATCACTGCAAGTAGAGGATGAACACCACTAAATATCATGAAGGCACTTGTGGCGCCTGTAAATGCGAGGGTCGATCCTATGGATAAATCAATCCCCCCTGTTAGGATTACAAAGGTCATCCCAGCGGCGATAATAGAATTTATGGATGTCTGTCTCAATACATTCAGTATGTTAGACATGGTCAAAAATCGATCATTAAGCATTGAAATAATCAACGAAAATAGGATTAGTCCTATAACTGATCTGTATTTAACTAGCATTGACTTAAGATTAATATTCATTAAACCTATTCCTCCCTACTCCCAATGGCCAATTTCATAATTTTCTCCTGAGTGGCCTCTTTAATATCCAAAATTCCAGAAACACTGCCTTCATGCATGACCATAACGCGATCACTCATGCCTAGTATTTCAGGGATTTCTGAGGAAATCATTATGATGCTCATTCCCTCTTTTTTAAATTGATTCATGAGTTCATAAATTTCCTTCTTTGCGCCTACATCAACCCCTCTAGTCGGTTCATCCAAGATGAGGATATCAGGATTTGTCAGCAAGCTCTTGCCGATACTCACCTTCTGCTGATTGCCACCACTAAGATTTTTCACCAATTGATTGACTGAAGGCGTCTTTATGGACATCCCTGACACCATGGTTTCCGTCTTCTCATCTTCCGCCTTTTTATCGATGATAGAGGCTCTGGACATCTTTTTAAGGGCCGATAAACTCATATTTTCTTTGATGGTCATACTGAGAATAAGGCCGTCACCTTTTCTGTCCTCTGAAACGTATGTGATACCATTTTCAATGGCTTGACCTGTATTTTTAAATTTCTTTTGAACCCCTCGCAAGTGTATTTCACCTTCATCAGAGGCAATCGCACCTACGATTGTCTTGGCAAGCTCAGTTCTCTGAGAGCCCATTAGGCCTGCAACACCAAGTATCTCGCCTTCCTTGAGCTCAAAATTAATGTTTTTAACGTGTTTATTGGTTAGTCCCTTTATCTTGAGAATTGGGGCTTTAATTTCCACCTCGAGCCTAGGATAAAGCTCTTCAAGCTTTCGACCCACCATCATTTCAATAAGCCTATTTTCATCTATTTCAGAAACTGGATGCTCTGCAATGAAGGTACCATCTCTTAGGATAGTGACATCATCACATATTTCGAAGATTTCTTTAAGCCGATGAGAAATATAGATAATCCCCTTATTTTGAGCCTTTAAGGTCTTTATAACCTCAAATAAACTCAAGGTCTCCTTATCTGTTAAGGCATCCGTTGGCTCGTCCATGATTATCAACTTGGCATTGATCGATAGGGCCTTTGCAATTTCAACCATTTGCTTCTTGCCAATGCTGAGGTTTGCCACTTTCTCTCTGACATTTTCCTTCATACCGAGTGTCTGCATAAGTTTTTCGGCCTCATCGTACAAGACCTTCCATTTTATGACGCCCATGGCATTACGCGGTTCTCGACCCAAGAAGATGTTTTCACCAATGGTAAGGTGGTCAATTAAGTTAAGCTCTTGATGAATAATGGCGATGCCACCGTCTTGAGACTCTTTGGTATTCTTAAAATGAACGGGCTTTCCCTCAAAGAAAATTTCACCTGCCGTCATTTTGTAAACACCAGAAAGGATCTTCATCAAGGTTGACTTACCGGCACCATTTTCACCCAATAAAGCCATCACTTTTCCTTCATAAGCATTCAGTGAGACGCCATCAAGGGCTTTAACCCCCGGAAACTCTTTTTCAACGCCCTTCATTTGCAATAGAATTTTTTCCATTAAAACGTCACTCCCGACACTAATATAATATTGGCATATGGTGTACATTCGCCTGTTCTAACAACAGCTCTCGAAGAAGCCGTTTTTGCCTTGAAAGCTTCATGAGACACAAAAGTTATTTGTTCCTCAGCAAAATATTTGCTTATCCCCTCTAAAACCTCTGGATTCATGGTTTTAATTTCTTCTGCCAAAATAACAGATTCCACTTGAAGACTAGTCATGATTGTTTCAAAGGTCTCTAAAAAGCTAGGTACACTCTGCTTTAATGCCAAATCAATTCGGTTTACATGTTCTGGTATAGGAAGCCCCGCATCACCTATAACAAGCATGTCTGTATGCCCCATTTGACCTATGATCGCCAATAAGTCTGAATTCAACAATTTCCCTTTATACATCTTTACACACCAAACCTTTCTTTGACTTCAAGTCTTGTGGGCAATGAACTTTGCGCGCCCTTTCTCGTAACTGTGATTGCAGCCACCAATGTACCAAAAGCAATACTCTCTTCAAGGGATTCACCACTAGATAATGCATAGAGCAAGCCGCCTATAAAGCTGTCTCCAGCCGCTGTGGTGTCCACAGGCGTTACCTTTTGTGCACTGAAATAAGTTTTAGTCTTGCCATCACAAAGGACAGCCCCCTCTTCTCCCAGTGTAATCAATATTTTTTGGGTGCCTTTAGAAATTAAATCACTGACCCCACGATCAAGCATTATTTCATCTTTCGGATCACAACCTGTTAACAGTCTAAACTCTGATTCATTGGGGATTAATAAATCAACATTTTCTAGGATTGATCGTGGCAGTTCTTTCGCAGGGGCAGGATTCAAAACAGTTGTAACACCCTTGTCTTTAGCAATTTTAAAGCTCTTTTCTATGATTTCAAGCGGTACTTCCAATTGAGCGACGAGATAATCGCCATCCAGAATTTCAGCTGAAACGTCATCTGTTTTTAATTCAAAATTGGCTCCAGGAATGACCACAATTGAGTTGTCACCTGATTCGTTGACCATAATAAGGGCTGTTCCAGTGGGTTCAGAATTTGACCTCAGGACATTTGAAGTTTCGACAAGATCCCTTTTAAGACTCTCGATCAATTGCCCACCAAAATCATCTCCACCGACTTTCCCAATCATTGAAACATTGCCACCAAGTCTTCCTATTGTTGCGGCTTGATTTGCGCCCTTACCACCAGGAATTTGTACAAATCCATTTCCAAGTACTGTTTCTCCAACTGTAGGTGTCTTGTGAACAAGAGTTACCAAATCCATATTTAAGCTGCCCAGCACATTTATTTTTTTCATACAAGATCCCTTTCCTTATCAAATTTAGGTAAACGTTTAACCCGCCTGTTTTATAGAGAGTTTTTAAACTCTCTATCTCGTTGTATCTCTAATGATTAACTTTGTCTTTAAAACCTCTTCTGTCTTTTCAACCTCTGAATGATTGAGCATTTGAATCAGCATCTCTACCGTTTTATAGCCCATAAGATACTTAGGCTGACTCACCGTGGTAAGTTCAGGTTCAATCATCTGTGCCAAGTAGATGTCATCAAATCCCACAACACCTACCTCATAAGGCACGATCTTACCATGTTTCTTCAAGGCTTTAAGGGCACCTATGGCAATAAGATCATTTCCACAAAAAACGCCGTCGAAGGCGATGCCCATTTCGATAACTTTCTCAATCGTCTCATAACCTGATTCACTGGTATAATCACCTTCAAAGATGAGCACCTCTTCATCAGGATAACCAAAGGCCTTTAGCGCTTTTTTGTAGCCTTCCACCCTCAGCTTAGTCGGCATACTTGTGGCCGGCCCACTGAGATGAATTACCCTTTTATAGCCCTTATCCAGCATGTATTTAACGGCTTCGTAAGCACCTGTAATATTGTCCACTGTTATTTTGCCTTGAGCGTTTAAGCCTTCCAGCTCACGGTCAAGTGAAATAATGGGAATATTTATATGTTTAAGCGATTCGCTTATTTTTAACCTTCTACTTGAGGCTGTGAATATTATGCCATCCACCATCTTTTCCTGTAACATGGCAATATAAGCATCCTCTTTTGTCACATCATCGTCCGTATTGCAAAGAATCAAACTATAGCCCTCTTCACTGGCTTTGTCTTCTGCGCCACGTGCTACCTCAGGGAAAAATGGATTGGCGATATTAGGTATAACAAGGCCAATACTCTTTGTTTCCTTGGTAATCATGCTGCTTGCAACACGATTAGGCACATAACCTGTTTCCTTAATGATCTTAAAAATACGATCTCTCGTCTCTTGAGATATTTTCGCATCTTTCTTATTGATGACTTTTGAAACAGTTGCAATAGATACATCTGCCATTCGAGCAATATCTTTGATTGTCACTTTCAAATGTGGCTCTCCTTTTAGGGTAAACGTTTACCCTTTTCTTGACCTCATTATATCAAGTCCACTTTTTCATTTCAAGTCTTTTTTTTATAAGATTGAAAACTTTGTTCAAAAGCATATAATATTATTAAGATTAAGAACGGAGGCACCCCTTTGAATTCAATCATTCCATTAATCATTCTCTTTTCGGCAAGCTATTTGGGCTACCGTATTTTTGAAGCAATTCATTTCCCAGCGAGCCGAATTGTCGGGCCTATTTTTGTTGTTGCCCTCATTCAGCTATTAGGTTTTTCCGTAGTTGTTCC
>NZ_JBVBZF010000097.1:0-11676 GCF_057447755.1 Fusibacter sp.
CTGTTGTATGCAGGCCTACCGTATAAGCCAAAACAAAGTATTTATGCTTACTGACTGCCCTTAAGGACTGGATGATCAAAAACACATACAGGATGTGTGAAAAGACCATGGTCAAATCCTTAAATAAGAGGATGCCAGCACCATAAATTAGACCTTCGACCACTATAAAACGCTCTTGCTTTAAGACCGTCGTAGCGCTGTTTTGTCTGAAGCTCTCTCTAATATAAAGGCTAAAAACCCCTAGTAGGTAGAGGCCATATATTAAAAAATACAGGAAAAAAGCCGTTTCCTTGAGATTCTTATCCAGCATCCTAAAGCCAAACAAAATGACAATAAACACGATAAGCTGTATGCTCAGATAGAATTCTTCCAAATATTTGTCGTAATCTGATTTTATCTTTAACATTTCATGAACACCATTCAAAATTAGGGTTGTGAAAATCCTGATAGGACTTCATATTTTCCCATTTAGGCCACAGGTCAGACATGGCCTTAACGATTCTAGGATCAAATTGTCCACCGGCGCATCTTTCAATCTCTTTTCGACAGGTTTTAAAATCCACCTGATTTCGATAGTGGCGCTTGGATGTCATAGCATCGATGGCATCGCTGATTGCCAGTATCCTGGATTCAAGGGGTATCGCTTCACCCGATAAACCATCTGGATAGCCAGTGCCATCATAGGCTTCATGATGATGCTTGATAAACAAGGCAATTTCATTTAATTCACTGGATTTGCTCAATATATCATAGCCAATTTTGCTATGCTTCTTAATATTCTCGTATTCGGCGAAGGTCAGCTTTCCAGCCTTGTTTAATATTAGGTCTGAAATGCCGATTTTACCGATATCATGCAGGTGACCTGCAATGTGTATGCGATCTAAGGCATCCTCCCTGAAGCCAATGGCAAAGGCAATGTCGCTTGCAAACTGTGCCACTCTGTCAGAGTGCCCCTTGGTGTATACGTCCTTTGCTTCAAGAGCACTCACTAGGCAATCTATGATATCGTGATAGTATTTGTATTTTAATTCTTTAAACATGAATGTCCCCTCTTGTAATTGATATCGATTATCATTTGCAGTATACATTATTGTTAATTCAATGTCAATTCTAAAAAGGACCTTCAAATGTAAATTCATTTTTAACAAACTAAAGGAGGCGACATAAGACAAGTCCGCCTCCTACCAACACAGGTTTGCTGAAAATCAATAATATGTTTTTAAATTAAATAGATGATGTTTGAGTTAAAAGACTTGGATCTCCAAATCATGACTAAAAACTTCATTTGGATTAAGTATTTTTAGAGTTCCAGTTTTTTGGGCTTTAAAAATACAGTCATAATAACCGGTCGAGGGTTCAAATGCTAAATTGTAGTCACCTCTATAGCCGCCTTCCGTAACCCACAAGCCTAAAAAGGGCAGTTTTTGAGCGTCATACCTTAAAATTAGGCCCCTTCCTTGGTCTGGATAATAAACCCCACACTCGCCAATCTCTATTGTGTTGGACACATAATACTTCTCATACTTTTTAGCCCTTATATCACATATTCGATCCAACCTATATTCATTTCCCTTAAGATCTTTTGTGATGGGAAAGTTATGAATGCTTCCCGCTTCGCCTAAAAAGTCACTATTAAGTACATTTTCAATGGCTCTTGTACCAAGAGGAAAATTTAAATGCATTTTAGGATCCGCTTTTAAAAGCCCATGAAAGGTCCAAATAAATGGCAAACTCTGTTGGCCCACATTCAAAATATCATAGTGTATGACCAATCGATCTGCCAACAATTCAATTTTCTTAGTATATTCATACTGAAAGGCATCACTTTTAAAGGTCATAACCAACAGGCTTCCTTGTACTTCTGCCTCGAATCGACTTCTCCAAATTTCACCATGATCCGAAAAATGAAAGTCGTCATTTTCGATACACCCCTCTGATGCATCAATATTGGGAAATGCATCATCCATTCCCGATGCGTCAAAGGCTTCAAATAAAGAATCCGGTTTTGGCATGTCATAGTAGTCTTTATTAGTCTGGAAAAGAAATTCAAATTCATTTTCTAGATATTTAATGGATGCTATCTTTCCACCCAATGAAGGCAGGACTATTATCGAAAGCTTTTTATTCTTAATTTCATATGCCTTTAAGCCTTTAAAAACAACCTGACAAATTGAAACTTGCAACATGTATTGACCTCATTTTCTATTATTTTGGTCTCTATTCTAAGAACCTTTATTAAAAAAACCTCGCTTAAAAGGCGCATTGATTAAAAAGAGCCTTCATTTGAAAAATACTTCAAACTAAAGGCCCTTAATTTTTTTAAATCAAAATATTATACATCAAACTTGATTACTCAGCATTTTTACCCATAACTTCAACATAATTGTCTTTAGTTACGATAATAGCATCTACTGCTGTTTCACCAGGCATTTCAGTGCCGTTTAAAATAAAGTTCATAAGGATTTCAGCTGATGTTCCACCTACAGCATCTGATGAGAAATAAGAAGCTGCCTTCATAGCAGAATATTCTTTTTTAAACTCGTCTTTTGCCAAATAGCCACCTAAACCGATTACAACAGAATCTTTATCTAAGCCAGCCTGCTCAAGCGCTCTGACTGCACCAATTGTACCTTCTTCATTAGCGCCCATAACCATCCATTTTTTAATTTGTGGATTTGCTGTGAAAATTGCAGATGCAGCATTGAAGCCTTTTTCTGTTTCGCCATTGTAATCTGCCTTATAAATCATTTCCTTAGGATAGTTTGGTAGAATTTCTGTAAACTTGTCAAATTCACCTTCTGCTCTAGGTACACAGCTTGAAACCGTATCCATGGTTAAAATTAAAACTGCAGCTTCAGGGTCATTTTCAAGACCACTTTCTTTAGCATAATTTGCTAACCATTCTCCATTCGCTTGGCCAATTTTATAAGCGTTGATGCCTACCCAAGGTGCAATTTTGTTGCCATTGCTATCAACGATAGGATCATCTGCTGCAACGACAGGTATGCCAGCTTCTTTTAGTTTCGTCATAGTTACTTGTGACAACTGTTGGTCAGGAATACAAGTGATAACACCGTCGACCTTTTGTGCGATTACATTATCAATCGCTTGTAAAAAAGTATCTGGATTCATTTTTGCATCAATATAGATGAACTTTTCTGCCCCAAGCTCTAGAGCTTTCGCTTCAGCAGCCTTACCTTCATCAATAAACCAAACCTGATCCCCCGCTTTGTAGATACCAGCTATTACAGGTTTCTTCGCTGTCTCTACTGGTGTACTTGCTGCATCATTTGTAGCTACTGCAGCCGCTTCAGTATTTTCTTGTGGTGCTGAACTACAGCCTGACAACATTGATAGTACCAACACAAGCGATAAAACAATTAATAAAACTCTCTTCATTTTGCCCTCCTCATATATCTCATTATGAATGCTTCATAATAGAATCAATTTTCTGCCATACTCGTTTTCAATTGCTGCTTTTCACGATTAACTTTTCTGACATGGTCAAATGTTAAAGCGATTAATAGCAATAAACCTCTTGCGACATATTGCCAAAATGATGGAACATTGAGCATGATCAAGCCAGTATTAAAGCCTTGTAGTATTAAAAGGCCTAACAAACTACCCCCGATGGACCCGACACCACCTGAAAACGCTGTACCGCCAAGGACTGCTGCCGTTATGGCATCAAACTCTAAACCGACACTGGCAGCTGGTTGTCCTGAACTCATTCGGGCTGCTAATATAACCCCACCTAGAGATGCAAGTGCACCCGTCAGCATATAGAGTATATTGGTAATCTTTTGAGGTTGTAATCCTGCAAGTCTTGCTGCATCCTTATTGCCACCTATGACATAAACACTTCGACCAAATCGCGTGCTCTTTAAAATAATGCCAAATACCACAAAACAGACCAATAATATGATGGCCGGAATCGGCAATCCCAAGATGCGTGTGTTTCCAAAGTTAATAAATGTTTGATCCATAATATAAATCGGTTTACCGTCGCACAGGATATATGCGAACCCTCTCATGATTGACATTGTTGCTAAAGTAGCTATAAAAGGCTCTAATTTTATCTTCGTAACCGCGAGCGAATTTATATAACCGACAATCATGCCTGATATGATTGATATCAGGATTACATAGGGAAATGATAGTCCAAGTGACGCCAACAACGCCGCTAAGACACTGGCAAAGGCCGCTACAGAGCCTGCCGACAGATCAACCAATCCTGCAATGACTAGAAAGGTTTCGCCGATGGCAACCAATCCGACCAAAGAAGATGCAACCAATATATTAATAAAGTTTGTCTTCGAAAAATAATTTGGATTATACATTGTAAAGATCACAACAATGACAATTAATGCGATCATTAAGCCAATTTTATCCGTTGGTATCTTTTTTAACAGTTTGTTTTCCTTCATAAAAATCTCCTTATCCTAACATTGCATATGATAATAAAACATCCTCAGTTGCATCTTCCTTATTGACTTCACCTGTAATGACACCATTTTTCATGACGATGATGCGATCGCTCAATCCAATAATTTCCGGTAGTTCAGAGGAAATTAAAAGGATACTCAAACCTGAATTTGCAAGCTCCATGATGAGGTTATAAAATTCAGACTTTGCACCAATGTCAATGCCTTTAGTGGGTTCATCCAGTATGAGTACCTTAGGGTCAGTTTCAAGCCATCTTGCAACTATGCACTTCTGCTGATTACCACCACTGAGTTCGACAATTTTCTTTTCTTGATAAGGCGTTTTTATTTTAAACTTTTCAATGTTCTGACTTACAATTTTTCGCTCTTTAAGAACGTTTACAAAACCCAATTTTGTAGAAATCTTTTCAAGGATGCCAATACTTATATTTTCACCCACCGATAAATTGGGGAGGATGCCTTGTAATTTTCGATCTTCTGGAACAAGTACAATTCCGCTTTTGATAGAATCTGATGGGTTGTTGAAGCTAACCGCATTGCCTTCGACCTTTATGGTGCCATTCATGATCTTATCTGCACCAATAATCGCCCGCATCACTTCAGTTCGACCTGAGCCAACAAGTCCAGAAAAACCTAGAATTTCACCCTTCTTTAGGGAGAATGAAACATTTTTGATGACCTGATTGCTTAAATTTTCAACAGATAAAATATCTTCCCCCAGCTGCTTTTCACGTTTCAGATCCTTGAAGATATCCCCCAAATCTCTACCGACCATGAGCTTTATCATGTCTTTCTGGGTCATCTCAGATTTTTGTGCCTTTGTTATGAATTTACCATCCTTAAAAATAGCGATTTCATCTGCAAGCATTTCTAACTCTTGCATCCTATGTGATACATATATAATAATTTTACCTTCAGCCTTTAGTTTTTTAATGATATTGAACAAAGAGTCAATTTCACTGTCACATAAGCTTGCTGTGGGTTCATCAAATGCGATAAGTTTGAGATCTCTGCTGTAGGCCTTCATGATTTCAACCATTTGCTGATGTGCTATACTAAGGTTTTTAACGCGTTCATAACTGTCTAAAGGCAGGTTAAATTCTTCAATGATCGCCTGGGCGTTTGCATGCAATTTTTCAGTATCCACAAGGCCCATTTTATTTTTAGGAAGTCTGCCAATAAATATATTTTCTGCAATGCTCAGTTCAAGCAAAATCTGTCTTTCCTGATAGATAACACCTATACCGTCCTCAATCGCTTCCTTGGGATCACTATAATGTTTCTCTACACCATTGAGTATATATGCACCACTAGTCGGCTGGTAGTCTCCGTTGATGATCTTTAATAGTGTTGATTTTCCAGCGCCATTTTCACCTAAAAAAGCAACTATTTTTCCACTTTCAATCGTAAAACTGATATCGTCAAGTGCTTTAACACCTGGAAAGTACTTTGTAATACCCCTGAACTCTAAACTATTTTTCACGTTTAGCATCCACCTCCCAATTTTTATGAATCAGCTACTCTTAAGTCTATTTTATCCCTAATGTCATTAGATTACATTACTCAAAATTGCTAACTCTTTTATAAATCTTGCCCTTAAACTTCTTATGAATGCCTTCTGGCTTTAAGTCTATCATGTTTTCAGATTATGTCTTCTAGTTCCCTCAAATGTCCCACAATGCCTTGATGATTTCCTTCAAGTAAGAGGCCTTCTTTAAAATGACCCAATGCCTTCACTTTCTCTCCAAGTCCTAAATAACCAAGTGCCATAAGATAATGGCAGTGAATTCTGTTCTTAAGATCTAGATCATCATCAAATATTAAAAAGTCTGGTAAAGAAATCGCAAAGTAATCAATTTTAACAGAATCATAAAAATGAGTTTCACCATATGATATCAACTTATTAAATCTTGCTTTCGCTTCTCTGATTTGATTCAACTTCAAATGTGCCAATCCTTGATAATAAATCATCTCTGGTGGTTGATCGTTATAAAACATTGCACTTGTTGGCTCACTTAATCCTTTAGAAGCCTTTTCAAAATAAATCTGTGCATTTTCAGAATCCCCAACCATTTCATAGGCACATGCTAAATAATAGTGAATATTGTTTTCTTGTGTGCCGTAAAGCTTTCCCTCACCCAAGTTTTTTGGATACTCAAAAGTTTTACACAAATGCTCTATTGCAATATGCGGATTATTATTTACAAGTTCTTTTTTTGCAAGTTCCAAGTGGGCGATAACAAACTGTTTGGTGATTTTGCCTTCCCCACCCTCCCATGGATGAAAGATTCTTGACTCAATTAATTTGCAAACCAAATCATATTGGCCATCCATGTTTAAGAGTGTAATATACTCAACATAGAGGTCATCACGTTTCTCAACAACTTTAATACGTTCCTTTAAAAAGGCTAATCGCTCATGATAAGGCTTGTTCATCTTTTTATGAAGCTGATCTAACTCTAAAACCAATCTTGCATCATCTGGTTTTATCGCCACTGCTCTTGATAGGTGTTTTAACGCAAGATCTGCCTGTCCCAACTTATTATAATAGCCGAGGGCCAAATTTCGATGTGCAATCGCCAAGTCCGAATTTAATTTTACAGAAATATGCCACATTTTTAAAGCTTGTTCATACTGTTTTTTATCGTAAAGCAAGTTTCCTAAAATTAAGTGGGCATAAGCATCTTCTGGATTTGTTTTAATGACCTTTTCAAGTACAAGCAAATCTTCAAGTGTATTTGGGAAGCAATAGTCAAAGTTCATATGGCTAGCTTCTTCAAAGTATTTATTAGCAAGATTTAAATCCTCTGTGCAAATCGTATCTCTCATCAAAGCATAGTAGCCTTGATAATAATGAACCATAGGCGATTTAATCCCATATAGTGTCGTGCCTAAGTTTAAAAGCTCTATTGCTTCATCATTTGCGCCTGATTCACCATAAGCTGCTGCAAGACAGATCAAATTGTTGAGATCCCCTCTTAGAATTTCGCCGAGTCTTTCCTTTGCTTGCTCTATACCTAGGAAGAAGAGCTCGCTTAATGCTCCTGTATCTAGTTTGTCTATGGTTTTTAGAAGTTCACACCCTTGAACTGCCAATTCTACTTTACCAAGTTTTCTTAAGACCATAATTTCTAAATGTCTTGCTTTCATATGATGACTATTTTTAACTAAAGATTTTTGCACATGCTCAAGCGCATTTGCATATTGCTTATTGATACAATCTATTTTTGCAATTTCATAATAGCCACTGCCTTGCCATTCACTTGACCATACGGATTTGTAAAAGGCACCATATGCCTCTTCTAATTTTCCTTGGTACTTAAGGGCTAAGCCTAGATTGAAGAAAGGTTCGCCGTCATAGGGATTTGGATTATGTTTAGTTGACCTCTTAACGGCAAGCCTAAAGTGATGCTCAGCCAGCTTAAAAAGCCCTCTTCTTAGCATTAACAAGCCATATGCATTATTCAATCTTATGTCGTTCGCATCTCTTTTAAGACCTTCCTCGTAATAGGCCTCTGGTTCATAGGTAGCGTGTCGATATTGCTCTAAATGGAGGCCTGCCAGGTAGAGTTCTTCAATCGTTTGAATGTCTTTTGGCAGCTGCATTGGCTTTGCTGCATCAGGAATTGGCTCTTGTTCAATGCCTTTTTCTGCATAGCGAATTAATGTGTCCCCTTGGTCTGAAATTACCACGAGCTCTAAACTGTCAAGCAAAACCCCATCCGGTAAGGCAACTTCAACTTGATAAGCCTCTGAAGGATCTAGATCAACAAGAACATCATGGTATGGTTTACTTGTAAGTCTAATATCGTCAAGCTTGTTAATTGAGTCCTTTTGAGTTTGCAACCTGATATTTAGCCCCGGTCTATGTGATGTGACATAAACCGTGATTAATGCACCCGCTTCTGTCTTTTCTAGTCCAACGGCCACGTCAATGTTTGCATTTTTTACAAGACCAACCTTTTTATAAGGCATGAAATATTGCTTAAAGGTCTTCTCCTCATGTGGCTTTAGCCATGTGAAATCCGGCTGATTATCTGTATAGACGCCAGTCATAAGTTCTATATAAGGCCCATTATCATCTGTTAGGTTTCGATCCCAGGCCTTTCCAAAATCACCACAGCCCCAAGTCCATTGCTTTTTACCAGGAGAGATGTGATGGTTTGCTATATGAAGTATGCCTGCTTCTACATGATAATCGTAGCCACCAACAAAGTCGTAGTCAGACTTATAGGCCATATAAGAAGTTGGCACTGGAATGTTCTTGTATCGACTAATGTCAACGCCTTCAGAATAGTCCATTTTATAATAGATCCCCGTTGCAATAGGAAACTTTGAAACATCTCTTTTACCGTGATCGAATACGGCATGCACATCCGGCGGAAAAATAGACTGTGTATGATCGTTCACCGCAACAGCAGGATTTGCCCACCATAAAAATGTTTGGGGCAACTCAGTACGATTATAGAGCTGACCGGTAATCTCAATATAGGCTTTGTCAGGATAAAGCGTAAAACCAGCCATCCCCTTGGTGCCATACATTTTATCGATTTCGCTCACCCACAAAGTTTTGCTGCCGTCTTCATTCTCTTCAATTTGATACTCTACTGGTCCGAAGGTATTTGGTCTATGATGCTGAGGCCAGTTAAACTCTATTCCACCAGATATCCATGGTCCAACCAATCCCACAAGTGCTGGTTTGATCACTTCATTGTGATAGACGAAGTCATACTGATTTGTCTTGTCAAATGCACGGTGGATTCTGCCGCCCAACTCAGGCATAATCATGACTTTCAGATATGGGTTTTCCAAATAAACCACTCGATATTCTTTCATTTTTTTTTGATCTGTTATTTTATCAATAACAGGAAGCGGATAAACTTTGCCTGAGCTGCCCTGATAAACACGTTTTTCTAGAAACATAGGATTTTTATCAGGTTCCCCAACCTCATAAGTTGGATATTCAACAATATCCTCCCAAATTTTTGCCCATTTCTCACCATTCATGTCCATATCTCCTTAAAAACTATTTAATTATTGCTTTTTAGAACAATATTGAGTTCATCTTAATATTTTCATACAATTTCGTATTGTCTCTTATTATTCTAGATTGTATAATATTTTTAGAGATAAGACATTAATAGGAATTGCTGACTATTTTAGAAATCTTGCTTTATACAATCTTTTTATTTATTTTCTTGGGGGAGGCATAAAATGAAGGTTAATGAGTCGGGTGTTGGTGATAAATCGTATGCATTTTTTAACACACCCAGTCAGGTAGGGCGTGAGGTTTTTTTCCACATTAAGTGTCTTGGACACTTCTATTGTGATGACAAGTACAATGTGAAAAGAGACTATTTAGACAGTTTCTTGATTATGTATGTAAAAAACGGTGAGGGTTATGTTAAATCAAATGGACGATTACACATGGTTAAGGCAAATGACATAATCTTGCTCAATTGTTATGAACCCCATGAGTACGGGACAAATAGTACTTGGGAAACCCTTTGGATACACTTTGATGGCAATATGAGTTTGCAATATTACAATCTTCTTTCTGAGAAATTTGGTCATGTCCTTCAGATGAGAGACTCTGTTATCATCCAAGACTATATTGAAGCCTTTTTAGAGAACTTTAAAGCCGAAAAAATGATTCATGAGGCACTGATTTCGTGCAATCTGCAAAGGATGCTCGCTGAGCTTTTAATCTTATCCGGTGACTCTAGCTATGAAAACTCTAAAAAGAACGCACAAATCAATGATGCAATTGCTTATATTCGAGCACATTTTAAAGAAAAAATTTCGCTTGATGATATCGCTTCTTTTGTCAATTTGAGCCCTTATCATTTTAGCCGTACTTTTAAAAAGGAACTTGGTTATTCCCCATATGAATATCTCAATCTTGTGAGGCTCAACCATTCTAAGTTCCTCCTTAAAAACACTAAACTGAGAATCAAAGAAATTGCATTTGAATCCGGATTCAACAGTGAGTCCAATTTTACAACTGCTTTTAAACACAATAGCAGGCAGACGCCCAGTGCTTTTAGGGATATGCCATTTTAGAATCACCTAAATATCAAGCAAAACCGCCATTGGACTCTTTGAGTCTTCAATGACGGTTTTGTTTTTTGGCTGTACATTATCATTTATTAAAGGCGTATTTTTGTGAGCAACTTTATTTATAAAACAATTTTTTCAAAGCTTGATTTTCTAATAACTTCTGCGCTTTTAATCAAAGGGAAAATCTCTATAGATTCCAGTGCTTTTAGCCCCATCTGAATGCTATTGCTTTTACCGGATACCATGACTATACCTTTCCCGAATAATCCCAAACGGCTTAGTATCGTAAATTGGTCCACATCAATACGTTTAATCAGGTGATCTAGAACAAAATAGCCGTCTATCAAATACTTGGTTTCAATCACCAGCAGGTCATCACCAAAATTTGGTTCAAGCGCTGAATTTGTTTTTGACATAAGAGATGGTGATAGATTATAAAGACACTTAACCGATATGAATTTTATCGACTCTTTTGTCATAATCAAGTGATTTAAGCTTTTGATATTAGCTTCAGAACCGGACAAAAGGCTTACATATCGCCCTGGACATCTTATATCATGCTTCTCAAGTTTCACTTGATAGTGTTTGATTGCATGATCTGTGAACTTAAGACCTTCTGGTATGCTGATATGCTCAAACAGTAGCAAATTCATCTTTTCACACCATCCTCTCATATAAACTTTTATCTCAATTTTAAAGAATACTTTGAATCAATTTCTTATTTGGCGTTGCCACCACTGAAGCGCATAATATTTCACCAGTGCCCTGATAAGTAGACTTGCAAGCTGAAACTGCCATTTTAACGGATGATATTTCACCAGTAAAGACGACAAAACCCTTACCACCAAGTCCTCTAGCTACTCTTACTTCAATGAGCTTAATATTAGATGCTTTTACTGCTACATCTGCCACTTGAATAGCGCCAAGTGCTGACATGGTTTCAATGACACCTAAGGTATCCACTCCGTCTACTATATTGCTACCAAGCAATGCAGGTATCAAAGAATCATGTGCATTTGATATCACAATGGCTTCGATTAAAAATGGACCACCTAACTGCTGACCTACTTTTACAGCATTGTTTACAGCTGCAACCTCGCCAGTGATAATACCAATATATTTCCCAGGGCAAATAGGATTGGCCATCATAAGTTCCACATTGGAAGACTTC
>NZ_JBVBZF010000098.1:0-11539 GCF_057447755.1 Fusibacter sp.
ACCGCAGGCGTTTCACCAGCGACAATTTACATTTACTTTGAAAATAAGGAGGATTTGATAAGTAAGCTTTATCTTAAGATAAGGAAAGAAATGAGTGAATATGTACTCGCTGATGTGAATTTAGAAGGCTGTATTGAAGCCGCTTATAAAAAAATATGGCTGAACTATTATCATTATTGTTTAGCATATCATAGAGAATTTGATTACATTATGCAGTTTACAAATTCTCCTTTTTCAAAGGAGTTTAACACAGACTATGGCATGTGTTATTTCTCTAAAATATACGAACTCTTCCGTATTGGAAAAGAGAAAAAAATCATTAAGGCAGTTTCTGACGAGATTCTCTTTGCATTCACTTTCTATCCTGCCTCACAACTTGCAAAGCGAAATCTATGTTGTGGCACTAAATTATGTGATTATGGCGTAAATAAAGCATGTGATGTAGCTTGGGATGCAGTAAAAATCGATCAAGTTAAAATATGCTATAACCAGTAACGAGTGCTTTTACCAAGCTTAGTTTTGACAGGAGCATTAGTGATTTAAATTAAAAATAAGGACATTAGATATGAAATCCAGTAAAGCTATTTTAAGAGAATATTTTAAGGCAGGCGAAAAATCCAGTAAAAAAATTGGGGTAGAATTTGAACATTTTCTCATTTCAAAAACTAATTTAAAAAGTTTTGGATATAATGATCAAAGTGGTCAAAAATCACTCATGAAACAACTTGTCAATAATGGATGGCAAGTCCAATATGCAGAAGGTGATGATATCTTCAATGCTGTTAAAGCGGGTAATATGGTTTCCTTTGAGCCGGGTGGTCAAGTCGAGATTAGCATTAAACCGTTTGAATCTGTTATGGATATAAAAAAAGAGTATTTAGGTGTAAAGTCAGAAATTGAAAGCTTTTTAGATGAGGATCAAGCTTTAATTTCACTGGGATACCATCCAGAATCTAAAATTGAAGCATTACCACTTTTGCCAAAGAAAAGATATGAGTTCATGTTTGAAGCCCTCCACCAAAGGGGACGACGTGCCAGAAATATGATGAAGGGGACTGCTTCTACCCAAGTCTCTATCGATTTTGACAGTGAAGCAGATTTTGTAAAAAAATTCAGGGTTGCCAACTTCTTGTCGCCATTTATATCTAGACTATTTGACGCAGCACCCGTCTTTGAAGGCAAGATCTATAATGGCGAAAATTTAAGGGTCCAAATCTGGGATGAAACAGACATTAGCAGGTGTAAAATTCCTATAGGTGCAATGGATGGCAAGTTTGATTATGATGCATATTGTGACTATATCTTAAATTCTGAGCCGATTTTGATGATAGAGGATGGGGGCTCTTACATGACAGGACACCAGACTGTTTTAGAACTTGACCAAAAAAAGCCTCTTTCTAGGACCCAGTTGATACATGCGACGACCATGGTCTTTCCTGATATAAGAGTTAAGCAATTTCTAGAAATTCGAATTGCAGATGCCATCCCTCTACCATACAGTCTTGCTTTGCCAGCACTTATAAAAGGCATTTTCTACAACGAAAGGGTTCTAAGCAAGTATTATGAGATGAGCTTAAAAATTAACGATCAAGATATGATAGAACTGAATGCAGCTGTTAAAAGAAGTTTGACTTTCGACCTTGAGTGCTTACCAGGTCACCTCACTTGTTCGGCCTTTGTCGACCAGTTAATCGCAGATGCTCGTGAAGTGCTGGATGATGATGAGAAGGAAATAATAAACAAGTTTTATAAGATGATTCTTGAAGAAGGTTCATATGCTAGATACTTGAAGCGATTATTAAAGGAAGACAGACAAAAATTTGTTGATGCCCTTGTTCTAGGAGGAAATAATGTTTAAGTTTAATGAAAAACTGGTTTCAATTGCAGAGGAAAATAGAGAAATCGTTGAGAAGGATTATATAAAAACATATGATGACGTAGGAAAGTCTAATGCGGTCTATAAGGGAAAGCAATTGCCCTACCTTTATCTACCAGCAGTTTACTCTGAGTCTGATGTTCAAAACTTTGAAAAACTCACAGATTCTATTTTTCACATCGTTAACAAATCAATTGATATTTATTTTGAACATCCTGAGGTCAGAGGGGTATGGGGGTTCGATCCTAGACTGGAGGACTTGATCCTAGCACCCAATCGCTTTAAAGCAAAGGTACCTATGGGGCGATTTGACTTTTTCTACTATGAAGATGGGTCCTATAAGTTTTGTGAACTCAATACCGATGGCACATCTGCAATGAACGAAGAAACACCATTAACCGATATTTTAATAGATACTTTTGTTTTAAATAAGTTCAAAGAAACACATGAGCTTAAACGATATGAACTCTATCAGTCATGGGTTGATGAAGTGAAAACCATCTATCAAGAATTTGTACAGAATGGTGGCACTAAGTCAGAAAAACCACATGTGATTATTATGGATTATATGTCGAAAGGTTCACCACATGAGTTTGAGGCGTTTAAAAAATGCTTTATCGAAAATGGTTTTATGTGTAGCATTGTAAGTCCTGATGAACTCACAGAGCAAGAGGGTAACTTATTTATAGGCAGTGACAAAATCGATATCATCTATAGGCGATTGGTCACAAGAGATTTAATGGAACATTATGATGAGCTACAACCTTTAATTCGAGGGATTAAAGCCAATAAGACTTGTATTATTGGTGCTATAAAATCTCAAATTGTTCATACGAAAAAGTACTTTGAAGCCTTGCACCATCCCCTTGTGAGACAGTATTTTTCAACAGAAGAATGTGACTATATCGATGCACATATTCCATATACCAGCGCCCTAGTTAGTGGCGATGATTTTAATCGCTTCATAGATTTTAAAGATCAATATATTATAAAACCTGTTGATTATTATGCTTCAAAAGGTGTGTATGCAGGGCGTGAATTTACCAAGGACAAGTGGATTGAGATGCTCAATGAGGCCGCTAAAGAGGGCTATATTATTCAAGAATTTTGTCCTAAATCCGTCAATAAGAACTTAGATTTCTCAAGTGGTCGTCATTTTGAAGTGGCGAATTATAACAACATTACTGGTGTCTTTGTCTATAATGAAAAGATGAAAGGCATTTTTACGAGAGCCGGTTTTAACGCAGTCATCTCAGATTTAAATGATGGGTTTTCATTATCATCTATTGTTGCAAACGAAAAATAAATTAAGATGCCCCCTTCAAATATTGATCCGTAATCCCCTGGCTGGTTTTGTCCAGTTAAGAGGGGAGGTACATCAAATATGAAGGGGGCTTTTTTTATACAAAATTTGAAACTCAAAAGGTGAAGCGGGAAACTTAACCTCAATCGGAAACTTTGAAAATTGGTTTAGGTCAAAGAAGTCGATACATATCTTGTTATAGGTTGAGAATTGTAGGACAAACTGAGGGGTGAAGCGTTACACCCTATTCTAATCGTAAATGATTTTTTGTATGGTGAGGTTATGCGTTTCGAGTAAATCAATATAGCCATCGGCTTCATTGTTGAGTATACCATGTTTAAAGGTTCTCACAATGGGTCTAAGTGGATGTTTAGGATGATTTTTTAATATAACGGCTTTTAGACCATTGGAGAGTAAAACATAGGAACCTGCTGGATATAGGATAACACATCGCGTGAACGTACTGGCGAGGTCAAAATCGAATAAAGTGCCTGCGTTTCCCATAATGTACTCAACAACTTCGTTATGAGGATATGCGAGTCTGTGCTTTCGATCAGATGTCATGGCATCATAAACATCTGCTATCATGACTATTTTAGTGTGTGGATGAATATCTGCTGAAGTCAGTCCCTTTGGATAGCCTGATCCATCAAGCCTTTCGTGGTGCTGAATTACGATGGTTTTGATGTGGGCATTTAAACTTGTGTTATTGGTTAAGATTTCATAGCTCAATATAGGATGTTGTTTAATCTGAGCCCACTGACCTTCAGTTAATGGGTCAGCGTGATCATAGACCTCTTGGTCAATATTTTTATATCCGATATTTATCAACATTGAGGCAATTGCAATATTCTTCATGTCATTTACATTTAAGCCGATTTTTGCCCCCAGCATAATTGCCAAGACGGCTGTATTGATTGCATGCTCGTATAGATAATGACTCTCAGATTTTATATCCATTATGGAGATCGTCAAATCCTGAGAGTTTAAAATTTCATCGATGAGACTACCAGAGACCTGATCCAACGTATCTATAAGGGCTTGGCCGGAATCACCAAACATTAACTGTTGCTTCTGCTTAGAAACACTTGCAAAAAATGTGTCGACACATTCCTTGACATCTAGTACGGCACGCTTTCGAAGTGCTGGATCGATTATATCCTTGACCTCCTCTTCGAGCAAGGCTTCTTCCTCTGGATTTTTGACATAGAGTGATTTAAAACCTAAGGCTTTTATGCGTTCCATACTTTTAGAGCTCAGTAGTGCGTCTTTTCTTAACAATATTTGATTTGAGATATTAACTATATTTTCTGCCAACACTTCATTTTCTTTTAGGTATTCTATAGGTTTGAACCGCATTAATGTCATCTCCTTTGTTTATTGCAGCATATTTGCAATAAAATTATAATTAATAACACTTGGACCGTCAAATTTAAATAATTTATGATTCGTTATTTATTATATATCATTAGTTTTCACCCAGCCTTGAACAAGAATGTTAAACTTGCGAAAAGCGGTTAGGTGAGAAGGGGTAGGTCAAAACAAGGTTTTGATGGTTAATGATTGGATAGGATTCAATAAATATTGATAATGAATAAAATGTATTGATAATAAATAAAAATATATTGATAAACGATATATAATTTGCTATTCTCATCTTATGGAGTGTGATTTATATGTCGAAAAAAATTGGTTTTTTAAAGACGATTATTATTAGTATTGGGGTCTTGGTATTGGTAATGGGATTTGTTTGGTTACCGCAAATTGCAGAATTATCTGCACTTCAAAATCCAGAAATATCTTTTTTAAAAATGCCTGCCTTATATGGGATCTATACTACAATGATACCCTTTTATTTTGCTTTATTTCAAGCCATTCGGTTATTAAATATTATCGGCATGAATAAAGGTTTTTCTGAGTCTGCATTAAATGCGCTTGCTAAGATTAAAATTGCGGCTTATGCGATTATCTTGCTATACATTTCAGGTTCAATCGTATTAGGTGTTTTGAAACTGCTTCATCCATCTCTTTTTATTATTGTCTTTATATTAGTGATGGCATCATTATGCGTTGCAGTCTTTTCTGACATTTTGTACGAATTAATTGATCAAGCAAATAGACTTCAATCGGAAAACGATTTGACGATTTAGCCCCCCTCTTATGCTTTATCGTATCGTTATCATTTGGAGAAATTAGGATTTTAGGAGGAAACATGCCGATAATCATAAATCTTGATGTACAAATTGCAAAAAGGAAGATGAGTATGACAGAGCTCTCAGAAAAAGTTGGAATTACAATGGCAAATTTATCGATACTGAAAAATGGAAAGGCAAAGGCCATTCGGTTTTCAACGCTCGAAAAACTTTGTGAAGTCTTAGAATGCCAACCGGGTGATCTCATTGAGTATGATGAGGAATGAGTGTGGTCAATGATCTGATATTTATTATGAATTTAAGATTATTAAGGTAAGCCAGCAATTTTTGTTGGCTTTTTTTTTGTCATAATCCTGCCATATTTTAAGCCTATAATGAAACCATAAAGAACATGAAAAGGAGGCTTTAAAATGATGATTATTTTATTAATCGGTATTGTATTTATCTTCTACTATTTTGGTAATGGCAACAGAATCCAAAATAGATTTTCTGAATCTACTCTTTCACCTGAAGAAATTCTCGCAAGTCGTTTTGCCAAAGGTGAAATTGATTCAGAGACTTATGAAAATATGAAGCGAACTTTAAAACAATAATTCTTGCTAAATAACAAGAAAAAGTAATCTTATGTGCATAAGTCAAAGTACTTATGGTGATGGTTGAAAAATATTTTAGAAATTTGGAGGCGGTATCATGATGTTCAATAGAGGTTTTATCGGAAATTCAGGTTGTTTTGGATTGGGTTATTTTGGCATTTGGCAATGGCTGATAGTCATTGGCGTGGTCTTAATTGCCTTTTACTTTATTACAAAGAACAAAAAGAATGATAAGTCTGATCTGGCGATGTCTATTCTTAGAGAAAAATTTGCAAAAGGTGAAATTTCTGAAGAGGAGTTTAATCATAGAAGAGATTTGTTAGTGAGAAAGTAGGGAGAGATATGAAAAAATTGGTATTGTGGGTTGGTATGAGTTTAATTGCTATGGGAAGCGTCTTGAGCTTTTCTGCAACAGTAAATAATGATTCTGCTATTTATAATGGCGACGAAGTTTATCGTGGTATGGGGCAGGTTAGATTTGTCAATGCTGAGAACACTGAAAAATTGTCTATAGAAGCACAGACCGAAAAAGTGAATGCTTATCTGACTCAATATGATGAAGCCCTTAAAATAGGAGATATATTCGTCTATGATGATAGTGAAACCTATTTTATCGTCTTAGAAAAAGAAACGGACAAGGGTGCAATGGAACTCTTAGTTGATCCATATAGTGGCAATGTTTATCCAGAGTACGGTCCAAATATGATGTGGAATCTCAAATATGGTATGATGTTTGGTAATTATAGTGGCAGCGTTGAGAGTGCCACAACTGAGGCGAATCCCCTTTATAACAATGCATATGGTTGCCTAAATGGTAATTTTACAGGCCAGCAGGGTATGATGTATGGTGGCAGAGGCTATGTAGGTCAGCCAGGTATGATGTATGGCGGCAGAGGCTATGCGGGTCAGCTAGGTATGATGTATGGCGGCAGAGGCTATGCGGGTCAGCTGGGTATGATGAATGGTGGCAGAGGCTATATAGGTCAAACTGGTTTGATGCTGGACAGTCAGGGGGTTAGTGGGAATGCCATTGCAAATGGCAGTCAAAATGGTTACTATAATGGTATGATGGGTATTCAATCCAATATAGACCCGACCACAGATACTCCTTTGACACAAGAACAAGTTATGAAAATTGCAACTGATTATATTGCTGGGCTCAGTTTGAGCAAACCTGTTTCAAATGTTGAAGCTCATGAGTTTTATGGTTACTATACCCTTCATTTGATGGCAGAGGACGATATGCTTGGCATGTTTAGTGTCAATGCCTATACAGGTGATGTTTGGTATCACACTTGGCATGGGACCTTAAGTAAAATTATTGAAAATGACTAAATTTTTTAGAGGTGAAATTTGATGTATTCTATTTTAGTAGCCGAAGACAATAAGGAAATTAGCAAGATCGTCATAAAGTACCTTGAAAGTGAAGGGTATGAGGTTAAGCTTGCAGAAAATGGGTTAGAGGCACTTGAGTGGTTTAACAGCAAAACGTTTCACCTCCTGCTTTTAGATATTATGATGCCTGGTCTTGATGGGTTTCAGGTACTTGAAGAGGTCCGTAAAATATCCAATGTCCCCATTATCCTATTAACGGCTAAAAATGAAGAAGTTGATCGGTTGAAGGGCTTTGATATAGGGGCTGATGATTATGTGGTTAAACCCTTTAGTCCGAGAGAACTTATGCATCGTGTCAAGGTCTTACTAAAACGCGTTTACAATGAAACAACGGATATTGTGAATTTTGACAAGTTGGAGTTACACCTTAACAGCATGAAACTATTTAAGGAAAAAGAAGAAATTTCTTTGACGACGGCAGAGTTTTTGTTACTTAAGACATTTATTTGCAGCCAGGGCCGAGTTTTGACAAGAGACCAGCTCATCGAGCTTTCTTTTGGAGATGATTATGAAGGTTACGACCGCAATATAGACAGTTACATCAAAAGACTTAGACAAAAAATAGAAGACAATCCCAAAAAACCGAATTACATTCATACCAAGTATGGCATTGGTTATATTTTTGGAGGGGACAAGCTATGACAATCAGACGGCTTTGGCATATATCTTTAATTGGAATTGCCGTATTGTCAATCGCAATTTACGGTATCATAATGACTTCACTCACCAATAAATACTTTAATGAATACATGAATGAAAGCTATTCAAATCATGTTGAACAAATATTAGGTTATAGTAAAAAGGCACTTAATGAACCGACGACTTCTTACAGGCAAATGTCAATTGAACTTGAAACGCATGTCATAGATCCAATTGTGCGCATTAAGGTTTATGATAAGGATGGTAAGCTTCTGGTGGATGTCAATAATGACTTTACCGCAGGTTCAATGATGATGAACGGTAGAACCATGAATGAGATGATGGGGAGGGCCACCAATAATTTACAACTTGAAGTGGACCAATATGAAATCAATGACAATGGCAAGTTAATTGCAACCTTGAATATCACAAGACAAAGCACAGTAGAAAATACATTTGTTGCACGTCTTTTCAAGGCGAATTTAATTAAGAACAGTTTTAGGGCAGTGGGATTATCTGTTTTACTTTCATTGATTTTCGGACATTATATTAGTAAAAAAATGTCAAAGAATCTTATTGATACTGCAGAAATTGCGCAAGGTATATTGTTAAATGAATCACTTGAAATTAAGAAATCCAGTATTAAGGAAGTCAATATTATCAGGGAAAGTCTTGAGAGCTTAAGCGTTAGACTTAAACTTAAACAGAAGAGTCGCAAGAAGCTCATTGACCAATTAATACATCAGACAAGAACACCAATGACTGTCTTGAGAACACATTTAGAGGGCATTGAAGATGGGTTGATCACACTTGACAAAACTGAGTTTAGCCTTTTAGACCAGCAGATAAAGGATGTTACTAGGATAGTAGAAAATATGAGTGATGTCATAGATACTGAATCCGTTGAGGCTCAAATTGAACTAGAATCACTTGAACTTGGTTTCTTTCTATCACAGATTGTCAAAGGCCTTAAAACTCAGTTTGACCATAAGGGCATCAGTGTTAAACTCATTCACAATAAAAATGTCATGGTAAATACCGATAGACATATCTTAACACAAATTGTTTATAATTTATTGACCAACGCCTATAAGTACACAGAGACAAATGGTCATGTAGAAGTTAAATTTGATGATGATAATGGTTTTTTCAAAATTTATATTAAAGATAATGGGATTGGCATTTCAAAGGAAGACCAGGAAAAGATATTTGATGCTTATTATCGTGGAAGGCGTAATCCAATCGTCCAAGGAGAAGGTTTAGGCTTGTATTTGGTCAAAGAGAACCTAAAACATCTTGGTGGAGATGTTAAGGTGATAACAGCACCAGATGAAGGCGCTGAGTTTATTTTGACCATTCCCAAGGTTTAGAGAGGATGATAGAAATGAATAAAATCAAAAGAGCGTTTGAAAAATTAATGCTAAAAATAGCAGAGCAAAACAAGACTTCATTTGGCGATCAAAGAATGGATTGTTGTGATTTGAACCGCTCATCAAGTAGCACACATAAAAAAAAATAGCAATATGAAAGCAAATCTTGACAAGGTTTGCTTTTATTATTAACATATAGTTAGAGTTCTAACTATATTAAGGAGACCTTATGCAAAAACTTCATCTTATGGCTAAAATGGGCATCATTTATTTAAATTGGACAAGAAAGCTACAGAAGGAATTGGTACCCTTTGATATTACTTTGAAGCAGCAATTTGTACTGCGTCAGTTAACGAAAACTGAATTTTTATTGCCTTCACAAATTGCGGATATGCTTTATTGTGATCGTCCCACAGCAAGTGTTATCATTAAAAACATGATAAAAAAGGATTGGATTCAAAGGGTAGATGATCCGGATAACAGAAAGCAGTATCGTATTGTCATTACTGAAAATGGCACTGAAAAGTTTAAGTCGCTCAAAGGGGCGTCAGGACCAGAGGCTATGGCGCGATATGATCCTTTAAAATGTCTCACAGATGATGAAAGACAAGCACTTGATGTGATTTTGACGAAGGTTTTTAATCAATTGTAAACGGGAGGTTTAATATGAAGTTTAAATGGCAGGACATCGAACTTAACTACAAAATTATCGGTGAAGGAAAACCAGTGCTCATGATTCATGGTTTCATGCCAGATCATAGGCTGATGTTTGGTTCAATGGAACCTATTTTTGAAAGCGTTTCAGGTTATAAGCGGATCTATTTTGACCTACCAGGCATGGGAGAATCGGGAAGTGGTGACTATGTTAAGAATTCAGATCATATGCTTGAAGTCGTTTTGGCATTTATCGATGCGTTTATTGAAAAGTCCCCGTTTTTAATGATAGGCGAATCCTATGGGGGCTATCTTGCACGTGGTGTGATACATAAGCTTGCAGATCAAGTAGAGGGCGCAGCTTTTATCTGTCCAATGATTGTTCCGAATCGTGATCACCGAAACTTGCCGTCTAAACAAGTGATTCTAGAAAATCCTGAATTTATGAAAACCCTATCGGCTAAAGATTATGAGATGTATGAATCCATAGCGGTGGTACAAGATGAAAAGACTTTTAACCACTTCCAAAAGTTTGTGATTCCTGGACTTGAAGCGGCAGATCAACCCTTTTTAGAAAAACTCCAACATACCGGTTATGGATTTACTTTTGAAGCTGAAATGGCATCTAAAATATTTGAAAAGCCAGTTCTTTTCCTAAATGGAAGACAGGACACCAGTGTTGGCTATAAAGACGCTTGGGGGATTATGGACCTTTTTCCAAGAGGAACATATGTGGCTTTGGACAGGGCTGGCCATAGCTTGGAGTCGGAGCAGGCGGTTTTAGTTGAGGCCTTAATGAAAGAGTGGCTTTTTAGATGTTCAGAAAAATAATTTCAAGCGTAAAAAAATAATTACATCATAAAATAGGGGGTAAAATATTAATAGGAGCACTTATAGAGTGCGCGTAGTATGGAGGTTATGATGGATAAGGAAAAAAGTGCAATTGTCTATTATTCTTGGACCGGGAACACAAAGATTGTGGCAGAAGTTTTTAGTGAATTACTAGGTATTCCGATTGACCCAATTATTGAAAAAAAGACCAGAGTGAGCGGGAATATACCATTGGCGGCGCTTAGTGCAATCTTGGGGTTTAAAAGCAGAATTGAGCCCTTAATGATTGACCTTGACAAGTTGGAAAATCTATTCATCGCAGGACAAGTGTGGGCAGGTCATTCAACACCTGCAATTAATAGTTTTATACATCATACCGACTTAAAAGGTAAAAATATATGGTTGGTGATTACAGGTGCGGATGAGAATAAACCTGAAAAAGTCGTGGATAAGTTAAAAGCCAAAATTGCAGCGAAAGGCGGCAATGTCCTTGGTGTTTATACTTGTAAGACGAGGGCCTTAATCGGTAATACAGATGTGGTAACACATGCAGAAGTTAAACCTCTTATTGAGGCATGGCTTTTAGACAACAAGCTCATATCAAATTAAGTTAGTTTAGTGATACCCTGTTCTTATGACAGGGTATTTTTTTGCACAAAATGGGTAAGGCAGAAGTTGTGGTGGTTATCTTAGACCACATGTAACACCAGCGATCGTTAGGGAAC
>NZ_JBVBZF010000099.1:0-11533 GCF_057447755.1 Fusibacter sp.
ACTTGATTCGCGTAAATTAAATTTTTGTTTTTGATTTGATTTGCTTTTACGAGTGCCTCTACAGTGGTACTGTTTTGCTTTGCAATCTTCCAAAGAACATCGCCTTCTTTGACGACATATTCACTTGCAAAAGTCGCTGTCATGGAACCTAATACAAGTAGAGATATTATTATCGCCACCATTATTTTTCTCATAATTTTACGCCTATAGATTTAATATTTTGGGATATCTATATGCATGCATAGCGTTTTAACTTGGTTTAAGTTTAGCATCATGATGGCGTATAGAGAATGTAAAAATGAATTGAATTCTTATCAAAATGAAACCGCTTGAGATGGAATGACTGTTTGATTTTAAAAGGAACAAGTCTAAAATAATCAAATTGTTTTTTTTCATGTTTTAAAGGTATATATAAATAAGAAGTAAAACTAGAAATGCATGGTTTTAAATACATATTATTGAAATAAGGTGCGGACCCTAAAATAAGGAAGGAAATATGAAAACAGAACTCTTGGATTTAGAGGGCATGAAAGTGTTGGTCGTTGAGGATGATCCGACAAGTCTTTACATGCTCAATATTATATTTAGAAAGATGAATGCTAAAATGCATCAAGCAACAGATGGTATCAAGGCTTTAAAATTGCTCGAAAAGCATGCTTTCGATTTGATTATGATGGATGTGAATATGCCAATTATGGATGGAATGACAGCCTCTCGCCTCATTAGACAAGCCAATATTCTGAATCGAAATAAAGAGCCAATTGGCATCATTGCCATGACTGCGTATGCCATGTCAGGTGATAAGGAAAAATGCATACAAGCAGGTATGAATGATTATGTGAGTAAACCTATTGAGTTTGATGAACTGATTGGTATTTTGTCAAAATATAAGCATAATGTTTTATATCAGCCATGTTCATATGCCTCTGCCCTATTGGATTTAAAGTCATCTTTTGGACTGGATGATGAATCCTGTGCAGTAATTTTAGAAACCTATACGAATCAATCTTTGGAAATAATAGCAAGTATAAGAGAAATACTAGGTCAAGGAGACCTAGTGGCTATTTCGAGTTTGCTCCACCGTCTTAAGGGCTCCTCTGGTAATGCCCGTGTCTTCAAAGTCATGGATAAAGCCATTGAGGGTGAAGCTGCGATTTTAAAGGGCGATATGGAAAAAACTATAAATCTTTTGCAAGAAATCGAAGCTATAATCAAAACGTTGAAATGCACACAGGCAAATACTTTAGAAGGAGATTCACTTAAGGAGTAGCATATGAAAAAATGGGGGATCATCATTTGTATTTTCATCATATTTTGTCTAGGAGGCATTGGCTTTTCTGAGTCACAGCCACCAGAGGATGGCGATGAAGCAAATAATGAAACAGGACGTGAAACCATATATAAAACAGCAACTGAGTTCGATTACCCACCATTTTCAGTAACCGATGGTGGTGTGCCGGATGGTTTTTCAGTGGAACTCTTGCAAGCGGTTGCTCATGTGATGGATATAGAAATTGAGTTTAAGATCGATGATTGGAACACCATCAAGAACGCTTTAAAAGATGGTGAGCTGGACATGCTGCCGCTTGTTGGACAAACAGAAGAAAGAGAGGCCTACTTTGACTTCTCGGTTCCTTATATTGTCTTGCATGGCAATATATTTGTCAGAAAGGACAACCAGACCATAAACTCAGAAGCAGATCTAAAAGATAAAGCCATAATTGTCATGAATGGTGACAATGCGATGGAATATGCTATCCGACAAAATTTCACTGAAAATCTTATTGTTGTCAAAACCTATAAGGAAGCATTTCAACTGCTAAGTGACGGTAAATACGATGCTGTACTGGCCCAGAGTATGGTTGGAGAAATCCTAATTAATGATATGAACCTCACAAATATCAAAGCGGTATCACGTATTAGTGATGATGGTAAGACTAGGACCAAACTCAATCTTGATGGCTTTGAACAAAAGTTTTGCTTTGCTGTTAGAGAAGGTGATAAAGAATTACTTGGTATGTTAAATGAGGGACTGGCAATCGTATCTGAGAATGGAACTTATCAGGAACTCTACATGAAGTGGTTTCCTTTTTTAATAGATCGTAGAAAGTCTTTTCAGGAGATTGTAACTTATGTGGTGATTATTTTGGTTCCTTTAATCATTGCAGTCTTAGTAACTGCCATTTTAATTGTCAACAAAGAAGTTAAACGTAAAACCATGGAACTATATCAGACAAACATCGCTTTAAAGGTAGAAAAGGAAAGGGCAGAAGAAGCAAATCATGCCAAGAGTCGATTTTTAGCTAACATGTCTCATGAGATCAGGAATCCCTTAAATGGCTTGATGGGGATGATTCAGCTGCTTCAACTGACCAATGTAGATGAAGAACAAGAAGAATATTTGAGAATTTCCAAAACCTCATTAGAGCATCTTTCTGTGATTATAAACGATATACTGGACTATTCCAAAATCGAAGCGGGTAAAATTAGCTTTGACCATAGCGAATTCAATATACGGACCCTGCTGAATGATCTTGTCAAGTTACATCAGATATCCGTGATGGAAAAACCAGTGCGTATTGAACTCAATATTTCTGAGCAAGTACCTGATGAATTGATCGGGGATAGTTTTAGAATTAAACAAATTCTCTCAAATTTAATTGGAAATGCGGCAAAGTTCACCCATAAGGGGAAAATTGAAATCAATGTAATGCTTAATGGGCCTATGACAAAAACACAGGTTGAGCTTATGATTTCAGTAGAAGATACTGGTATCGGTATTCCAAAAGACAAGTTGAACTCCCTTTTTGAGAGTTTCAATCAATTGGATGCTTCAATCGTTAAAAAATATGGTGGTACGGGTTTGGGGCTTACCATTTCAAAAGGCCTTATTGAAAAAATGGGAGGAAGGATTGGCGTAGAAAGTGTAGTAGATAAAGGCACTCGATTCTTTTTTACATTGTTGCTCGATAGAAAGAAGGTTTAAGATGAAAGGTTATTGTCTTATAAATTCCCCATTGCTTAGAAGGCATCTTCACACCTATTTTGAAACTGCCAATATCGACCACGTCTTTATTGATGTGGAAGATATCTTTGAAATTAACTTCAGAAAGCGTTTGCCCGATTTTATTGTTTTAGAAAAAGACGCGAATATTGTGGAAGCTGAAAAGCTTAATAGGCTCATGAAATCACTTTTCTCAAATCCTATAGATGTGATTCTATTAAGTATTTCATGCAAGGAAATGTTTTCCATGATTGAAGAGGGCTATTATGAAATTGATATTTCTAAAGGTGAAAGACTTTCCCAGGGCTTTGAAATGTATTTGGCAATTAAAACACTTCACGTCCAGGAGAAAATAACCTTGGAAAATACCATTCGGTCACTTAGACGCGTTCTCTTTGTAGATGATAGTCATCTCCAGCAAAAGCAAGTTGAGTTGATCTTCCAGAATACTGGCTATCATGTTGCGTTTGCTTCAAATGGTATCGAGGCCCTTAAAGCTATTGAGCATGAGATGCCGAGTCTTGTCATTACAGATTTACAAATGCCAATGATGGATGGCTATACCCTCTGTCAAACAATTCGTGAAAAATATCGTGAGCTGACAATCCCCATTATTGTAACGACCTCTTCACTGGAGGAAAGCACTTTAGAAAAAACATATCAAATGGGGGCAGATGATTTCATCGCAAAACCCTTGACTGAAGATAAATTGATTAATAAGGTCAATCAGTATTTTAATCAAAGGAAGCGATATGAAAAAATACTTATTGTCGAGGATAGTCTCCTCGTTCAGAGTGTCTTAAAACTAGGGATAGCCCGCAGAGGTTATACTGTTTATATGGCTGATAATGGTGAGAGGGGGCTAGATATTGCGCTTCGTGAAAAGCCAGATGTGATTTTAACGGACATCAATATGCCAGTGATGGACGGCTATGAGATGATCAGACGCATTCGAAAATTTCCTGAAATCGAAAAGACACCTTGCATCATCATGAGCTCTTCTGACGGCAAATACAATCAGAAGCTGGCGCAATCACTGGGAGTAGAAAAATACTTCGTCAAGCCCTTTCAAATTGAACAAGTCATCAATCAAATTGACAGTTTCATAGTTGATAAATACCGTGAGTTTATGATTGAGAACAAATATATGCTCTCCACTATCAACGCCCTGATAAAAGCACTTGAAGAAAGAGATGCAGGCACCAAGGGCCATACTGAGCGTGTAACAATATTCTCTGGCGAGATTGCGAAAAAATTAGAGCTTCCAAAAGAATTGAGAGAGAGAATTGTATTGGCGGCCAAGCTACATGATATCGGCAAGATCGGTATTAAGGATAATATATTGCTTAAAAATGGCGATTTAACCGATGCTGAATTTCAGATTATTAAGGATCATTGCAAAATGGGATGGGGGATACTGGCACCAATAAAATCTCTTAGTGATATCCTTCCGATGATTTACCACCATCACGAGCGCATGGACGGTAATGGCTATCCTGATCAACTCAGCGGTGATGACATTCCGCTTGGCGCAAGAATTATTGCTGTAGCAGATACCTTTGATGCCATTATCAGTGATAGACCCTATAGAAAGGGGCGATCTGTTAAAGTGGCTAGTGAAATTATCAAAGATAATATCAACAAGCAGTTTTGTCCACTTGCAGCCAATGCTCTCTTGGCAGTACTTAGGGATCGTGGTGAAATAGAATGATTATAGAAGGTGCGCCTCACATGTTTGCAGTGTGTAATTACACACAAATCGAATAAAAATACACACAAGCTTAAAAATGACACACAATTTCACACGCTAATAAGTCTTAAAAACATTAGTGTGTAAATCTGAATTGTGTGTTATTTTATTTAAAGTTAAAAAAGAAAGCAGAAGTTTCAAGGGGCGTGACTAAACATCTGAAAAAAATTTTACTTAAGTTTAACTTTGGCATGGAATATGCATTATAGTAGTGTGCAAAGGAGGTGTTAGTGTGAAAGAATTTTCAGTAAGGGTTAACAGTGCAACAGGTTTACATGCAAGACCGGCAAGTATATTTGTGAGTGAAGCATCCAAATTTCAAAGTGATATAAAATTAAATAAAGGTGATCTTTCCGTAAATGGTAAAAGTATCATGGGCGTTCTGGGACTTGGTGTCTTAACAGGCGATACGGTAAATGTCGTTGCCGATGGTATAGATGAGACAGAGGCTATTATGGCATTACAAGCTCTATTTGAGTCGGGACTTTAAGGGCCATGGAATACTTTATTGGTATAGATGGTGGTGGCACGACGACTGTTGGACGAATTAGACTAGGGCAAAATATTCTTGGTGAATACACAGTAGGTGCAACAAATTATCATACAGCACCCTTGGCATCTGTTAAAGAGCGATTAAAAGATCTCATTGAAAACTTATGTGCCAAAGCAGGTGTTCACCTAAACCAAATCAATGGCATCTGTTTCGGAGGTGCAGGTATTGATACTGAAGCTGATCTCAACTTTGTAGGTCAACTCTTTAGATCA
Organism: Fusibacter sp.; assembly: GCF_057447755.1. NCBI lineage: Bacteria > Bacillati > Bacillota > Clostridia > Eubacteriales > Fusibacteraceae > Fusibacter > Fusibacter sp. The sequence goes on from NZ_JBVBZF010000099.1 coordinate 5,520, forward strand.
ATAGGCTACGAAAATAAGTTGATCGTTGTCAATGACTCAGTGATTGCTTTGGTAGGTGCTAATAGCGGCTACAGGGGTGCAATCTTGATTAGTGGCACAGGATCCATCGCACTTGCGATAACGCCCTCAAAAAATCAGGTTAGAGTAGGTGGCTGGGGCCACCTTATCGGTGATGAAGGCAGTGGTTATAGCATCGCAAGAGATGCCTTTACGGCCATTGCCAAAGCTATTGACAGAAGAGGCCCAGAGACAAAACTCTTTAGCAAATTCAAGGAAATTCACGCCTTTAAGACTGGTGATGATCTGATTGCCTATGTTTATTTAGAAAATAGGGGTAAAGAGGAAATCGCTAAATTTGCTCAGGGCGTTATTGAATTATATGAAGTAGATCAAGTTGCTAAAGCAATCATAGATAAGGCCGTTGAGGAGATGGTTGAAACCATAAAGGCAATCAATCTTCATATGGAAAATGAACCGTTTGAACTTTCCGTCGCAGGGAGTGTTTTAACGAAGAGCCCATTAGTTTATAAGGGATTAGAAACCGCATTGAAAACAGAACTGGCTCATATAGAGCTACACATGCCAGTTGACGATCCTATTTCAGGCGCACTTATATTAGCAGAAGCGGAAAAGGGAAACATCAACTGAATATTGGGAGGGTTATCATGAAAAAAATAATGTTAGTTTGTTCTGCTGGAATGTCTACGAGTTTATTAGTGACAAAAATGCAGAAGGCAGCACAGGAAAAAAACATAGAAGTTGAAATCTTTGCCTGCTCAGAATCAGAGGCAAAAGCCAAGTATCATGAAGTGGATGTTTTGCTTTTAGGACCTCAGGTGAGATTCCTCTTAAGTAAGATCCAGAAGGCAGTTGAAGGCAAGGATATTCCAGTAGCCGTTATAGACAGCATCGATTACGGTACCATGAATGGCGCTGTTGTACTTGAAAAGGCATTGAAATTGTAATTCGCTTTAGATGGTCTTAAAGTGGAAGTGCAATTTTATGACATCTTTAGGGGGGTCGCAGCCTTGCTTAAGATGATAAAGTCAATTTATTTTATGTTTCATTATTAAATCGAGGGGGTTATTTTTCATGAAAAGCATTATGAATTTTTTAGAGAAGTATTTTGTACCGCTAGCAGGTAGAATTGGTTCTCAAAGACATCTCGTTGCAATCAGAGATGGTTTCGTGGCATTAATGCCAATCTTAATCGCAGGTTCATTCGCAGTATTGATTAACAATTTACCAGTGGATGCTTACCAAAATATGATGACGAATATTTTCGGAGATGGTTGGAAGGCCTTTGGTGGCAATATTTGGTGGGGTGCATTTGCCGTAATCTCATTATTCTTAGTTTTTAGTATCGCATATAGTTTATCCAAGTCCTATGGTAAGGACGGACTAGCAGCCGGCATGATTTCACTTGCATCATTCTTCATTTTAGTCCCACAAGTATCACCAAATGGTAATTGGGGTGATATTCACTGGTCTTTTACAAATTCAGGTGCAATGTTCGTCGCAATCTTAGTGGCAATGCTTGCAACGGAGTTATTTGTCAAACTTTCAAACAATAAGCGATTAGTCATCACAATGCCTGAAGGTGTACCACCGGCAGTTTCAAGATCATTTGAATCCTTGATGCCTGGTTTGATTGTATTGGCAGTATTTTCAATCTTATCCATCTTTATCGCGAAAATACCTGATGGTAACTTGTTTGTCTTCATTAACAGAGTTGTGGCAGCACCTCTTAGAAGTGTAGCTGACTCATTGGGTTCTGCAGTTTTAATTGTCTTTATGAATCAGATTTTATGGTTCTTCGGTCTTCACGGTTCAAATATCATTGGCGGTATCATTGAGCCTGTATTGTTGCCTTTAATTGAGGCCAATATGGCAGCTGTAAATGCTGGTGCTGAACCAACCTATATTGTAACAAAGGTAATGCTTGATACTTTCGTTTACATGGGAGGATCTGGCGCTACAATTGGTCTTATTATCGCAACATTAATTGGCGGTAAAAGGGCTGAGCATAGAGAAGTGACCAAGCTTGGTGTCGCACCAGGACTCTTTAACATCAACGAACCGGTCATGTTTGGTTTCCCAGTGGTATTAAATCCATTTATGTTCATTCCGTTTATCTTAGGCCCAATTCTCATGGTTATATTCACTTACTTTACGATGAAAATAGGTTTTTGCCCTAAGACTGTGGCCATTGTACCTTGGACATTCCCACCAATCTTAGGTGCTATAACAGCAACTGCATCACTCAGAGGCGGAATCGTCGCTTTGATTAACTTATTGATTTCAATCGTAATTTACTTCCCATTTATCATCGCTCTTGAAAAGGATAAAAATCAGGCGGAAGAAGAAGCAAAAGAGCAAGCAAAAGCAGCATAATAAAATGACAAAAGCGTGAACTGAATTTTTAAATCAAGAGGGTAGTGCTAGAGACTATTCTCTTGATTCCTAAATTGTACGTATTAAGGAGAATAACTGTGAACATAGAGATGATTATTATTAACTTGATCACAAATAGTGGTGAGGCCAGAAGTGCATCAATGGAAGCCATACACCATGCAAAAAAAGGTGACTTTGAAGCTGCTAAATTGGCGATAGAATCAGCAAATGATAGATTGGGACTGGCACACAAGAGCCAAACCGAGTTGATTCAATCTGAAGCGAGAGGCGAGTCTGTACAGACATCCCTTTTACTCGTTCATGCACAGGATCACTTGATGAATGCCATTACAGTGAAGGACCTGGCAACGGAAATGATTGAAATGTACGAGATGATGTTTCAAAATAATGGAGCTCAAAAATGAAACCGTTAAAAATTACCGTAATAGGTGGCGGAAGCAGTTATACACCAGAACTCATTGAGGGAATTTTAAAGCGTTATGAAGCACTACCGGTGAAGAAATTATACCTTTATGACATCGCAGAAGGTCAAGAAAAGTTGACAATCATACAAGCGCTTGCAAAGCGGATGATTGAGAAATCAAATCAAGAAATTGAAGTGGTAGCAACACTCAATCGGATTGAGGCCATTAAAGATGCTGATTTCATATTGACTCAAATAAGGGTAGGTGGCCTGATGGCACGTGCAAAAGACGAACATATTCCCTTGACATACAAGGCGATTGGACAAGAGACGACCGGGGCAGGTGGCTTTGCAAAAGCCTTAAGAACTATTCCGGTGATTTTGGACATTTGCAGGGAAATTGAAGTGTTTGCCAAGGATGCATGGCTTATAAATTTTACAAACCCAGCCGGTATGATTACTGAAGCGGTTAAACGCTACACCAAGGTTAAGGTAATTGGACTTTGTAATGTACCGATTGGTATGAAAAATAATATTGCCAGCCTACTGAAGGTCCCTAAAACACAAGTTAAAATTGACTTTGTCGGCTTAAACCATCTGGTTTGGGGGACCAAGGTCTATCAAAATGACCAAGAAGTGACGTCAAAAGTTATAGACTTACTCTGTGACAACGATTTAGGCAATATGAAGAACATTCCCGATTTGAAATGGGATGCAGAGTTCTTAAGAGCGCTCAATATGGTGCCATGCCCATATCATCGTTATTTTTACATGAAGGCTGAAATGCTGGAAGAGGAATTGTCTCATATAGGCGATACTAGGGCCAATCAAGTTATGGCAATCGAAAAGGAACTCTTTGAAACCTATAAGGATGTAAATTTGTGTGAAAAACCTGAGGCCCTTGAAAAGAGGGGTGGCGCATATTATTCAGATGCGGCAATAGCCCTTATTAGTGCCATATATAATGATTTGGGCCAAATCCATACTGTGAATACTTTGAATCAGGGTGCTGTAACGAATTTACCGGATGATGTCGTCATTGAAATCAATTGCATTGTGGACCGAAAGGGTGCACATCCAATTCCCTTTGGCGTTTTACCTGACTCAATAAACGGCTGGGTGCAGATGGTGAAAGCCTATGAAATTATGACCATTAAGGCAGCCGTTACCGGAGACTATCAGATGGCGCTCAATGCCTTGTATACTCATCCACTGATCGATTCTGCCGAGCAAGCTAGATTAATTTTGAACGCCTTACTCGATGCCCACAAGGGATATCTAGATTATTTTAATGAGGCAAGTTTCAATCATTAACTTCGAATGGAGATTGACATGAGAAAATTAGGAATATCGATTTACCCAGAAAATGCAAATGTAGATGCCATAAAGACCTACATCACAAAAGCTGCTAAGTATGGCTTTAGTAGAATTTTTACCTGCCTGATTTCACTTGATGAGACCTTGATTGCCCAGTTCAAGGAAATAACGCATCATGCCACAGCGCTTGGCATGGAAGTAATCGCAGATGTGGATCCAAACGTCTTTAAGCACTTTAACATAGATTATAGAGATTTGTCTTTTTTTAAGACACTTCATTTATCTGGCATTCGACTAGATTTGGGCTTTTCCGGTTACGAAGAAGCTGAGATGACCTATAACCCGCACGGCCTGAAAATTGAGCTCAATATGAGCGCAGGCACCAAGTACGTGGATAATATCCTAACATATATCCCCAACAAGGAGCAATTAATTGGATGCCATAATTTTTACCCTCACAAATATTCTGGTATTTCAAGAGCACATTTTATGAAGTGCTCAGAGCAGTTCAAGACCTTGGGCCTTAGAACCGCGGCCTTTGTATCCTCAAGTAGTGCAGAGTTTGGTCCTTGGCCTGTAAGCGAGGGGCTTTGCACACTTGAGGAACATAGGGAACTGTCGATTGTCACACAAGCTAAGGATCTCTTCAATACCAATTTGATAGATGATGTCATCATAGCCAACATGTTTGCTTCTGATGATGAACTTAAAGCCCTTGGCAATTTGGACCCCTACTGTCTAAGTCTTCAGGTTTCCTTTGTGCCAAATGTGCCAGACCTTGAAAGGACAATTGTGCTGGAGGAACCGCATTTTAACCGTGGTGATGTTTCGGACTATATGATTAGGTCCACGCAGTCCAGGGTCAAATACAAGGGCTGTGGATTTGCACCCTTTAACACACCGAGCATCCAAAAGGGGGATATCCTCATTGAAAGTGACCTATACACCAGATATGCTGGTGAACTACAGCTTGCATTAAGGGCCATGGAAAACAGCGGCAGAACCAATGTGGTCGCAAAAGTGATTCCAGATGAGGTATACCTTTTAGACCAGATAAGACCATGGCAAAAATTTAAATTCAACCAAAGTGAAGATTAGGGGTTTATCGAAAGAGACCGACCTTTTTATGAGGATATTCATCAATTTGAATCTTACCTTTTAAAAAGGTTTCTTTTCGTTATTGAAAGGGGTAGTATTAAATTAATAGAAGTTAATGAAAGAGGTGAAGATTATGAAAGCCATTATCAATGGTAGGCTAATTTTGGAAAGTCAAGTGATTGAAAAGGGCTTTATCTTATTCGAAGATAAGATCATAGCATTAGGGACTATGTCGGAATATGACCAAATAATATCACAAAAACAAATTAATCGTGGTGAAATTGAGACAATTGAGGCTGATGGAAAGCTTGTTAGCCCTGGTTTTATCGACATACACGTACACGGTGCTGGCGGCTGTGACACCATGGATGGAACACCAGAGGCGCTTGAAACGCTGTCAAATACCATTTTTAAAAGCGGTGTAACACGATATTTAGCGACGACGATGACCATGCCTAAACCAGCCATTAAAAATGCCCTCAGGACAATTAGGGACCGGATGACACAACAAGAGGGTTTGAGAACAGCGAGACTGGTAGGTGTTCACCTTGAAGGCCCTTTTATCAACCTTGAAAAGAAGGGAGCTCAAAATGGTGCCTACGTGATCGAACCAAGCTATGAACTCGTTCAAGATGATTTAGACATTATTAAAATCATCACCATTGCCCCTGAAAACGATGCAGATTTCAAATTTATTGAGAAGATGAAAGCCCATCCGTCGGTGAAACTCAGCATAGGACATACCAACAGTAATTTTGAAACTGCTATGACGGCATATGAA
>NZ_JBVBZF010000100.1:0-11414 GCF_057447755.1 Fusibacter sp.
CCCCACTTTTTCAAAGTGGACACGTTTTTTCTTTAGTGGCATGGCTGGTGGCTTTTTTATCTTTCTATTTAAGGGGTCATTTATAGAATTTTTACTTTCCTATGTGGCAAGCTCTTTCACTGTCCTCTGCTTTGATTCATTGTCCAATAAGCACCTTAACTTTTTTGTTAAAAACATCATCGGCGGTTTTTTCGCCTCTCTTTTTGGCATATTAAGTGTTACGATTATGGGTCGATTTGGTATTCATGCATCACTCAACATCGTAATTATCGGACCACTTATGACGCTTGTTCCTGGCGTTTCACTGACAAACGGCATTAGGGACTTGATTTCAGGCGAACTACTTGCAGGCAGCGCTAAAGTAATGGAAGCACTTTTTATTGCCATCGCTCTGGCATTTGGTGTGGGAATCATGCTTCAGCTCGGCATTAACTTCATCTAGAAATTAGAGCTTTATTATCGTAAAGAAAGGACTTCATATGTATATTATTATTCAAGGCATTTATGCCCTATTTTGTGTCATTGGCTTTTCCATCATTTTTAACCTACCAAGAAAATTACTGCCCTACGCTGGCATCACAGGCATGATTGGCTGGATGGTCTACGTTTCTCTCCAGAGCTTAACAGACAATTTCATATTACCTGCAGTTGTGGGCTCAATCACGGTCGGGTTAATGGGTGAAATCTTTGCGGCCCTAAAAAAACACCCCTCAACTATGTTTACCATTCCAGGTATTATCCCTTTTGTCCCTGGCTACGGCATCTACTATACCATGCTCTACATCGTTCAAAAGGATTTTGATCAAGCCATGACCACAGGCGCCCAATCTCTATTTGTTGCAATTTCCATTGCTTGCGGTATCGTCTTGGCAACCTCATTTATGCGTATGATCAGGCCTTCTTTGGATAAGTGGGTTGAACATGTCAAATAATATTAGGATTTTAATTTCATTTTAACTTAATATTAATGCTGATTTATTATACTCAACTTATAAAACTAAACGGAGGCAATAATATGAAATCTATCAAAGCAATCCTTCTCATTGGTCTTTTTGCATACATACTAAGCGGATGTACCTATTGGACGATGTCAAGCGACGAATCAAAACGACTTGAGTCCTCTAATGAGACCATAAAAAAGAATGAATACATTTATTCAGAAGACGTCAGTGCCTACAAGCAAATTCATTTAAAACTAAATATTGATGTTAGTGGTATCGTCATCAAAAAGGCATCCAATCATGATTTCACATTGACACAGCATGCCAATGTAAAAGAAATTTTCGTAATTCCAGAAACACATGTATCAGGTGATACTTTGGAATTGACCTTCAACTCACCTAAAAAGCAAAATATATTCAACAGCTTAAACAGTGACATCGTCATTGAACTACCTGAGGATATCCTCTACTCGATTGAGAGCACCGTTGATGTGGGCGAATTTAATATTTCTTCTTCTGATCTTGAGTTCACAGCCATTCAAGCAACCACTGATGTTGGTGATATTAGAGTAGAATTAAACTCAGCTCAACCCTCATTAAAGGCACTTGCTTTAAAAAGTGACGTTGGTAAAGTAAACCTTGACCTAAGCGGAAACTCTGACGTGTTAAGAGACATATCATTGATTTCAGATGTTGGCGATCTCAGTGCTGACATATCAGCAGATTTTCCTGCCTTAGAAAAGATGATCATCAGTGGCGATACGAGCAGAGTAAATTTAAAAATGGACGGTCAGTATGGTCATGCTTTTTCAATCGAGGCAAGTTCTGATATTGGAGAAGTTAACGTGGTCCTTAATGGCGATTATACCGAAGGTAGCAATATTAAATGCACCTCTTCCACTGGCGGTGTACAACTTAAAATAGATGATGAAATTGGTGTTAAGCTGGTTGCAAAGAAAAAGGAGTTCGTCTCTGACTTAAAACTCAGGAACATAAATTACACCATTCAGGATGAAATGTACTACCTAAATGACGCCAATGAAAGCAACTTCAAGATCGAAATTGAAGCTAAATCTGAAATCGGTGACATTGAAATCTCTAATTAAAAAATTTAAGTTAACAACTTTAAGTCCACTTTACATAAAAAGTGGACTTTTTTCCTTCAAACCTGCTAACTTCTATAAAAAATGGGTATCTTTTTAATAGAATGTGTAGAAAGGGGTGAAGCTTATGTTATCCATCTACTTACTCGGTGTTGTTATGATATTCAAAGGCATAGAAATTAGACTGCATTTATATCTTCCTGATAAAGATCGATTTTTAGCAGAATATAGACATGACTTCATCATATATGACGCAAATGCATTTTTGAAATTCTTGAGCTTGATCTATTTAATCTCTGGTACCATGTTTATTCTCGCTTTAACCTATTATAGTCTTGTACCAAATTTCTCAACCATGCTTGTCTCATATGGATTGTGCATTTACTTCATACAGCTCATCTTGACCAGTCTTGGTAAAAAATATTATAAAAAGAGATTTAGCTAAATTGTAATCCTATTGACACCATTTATATGATAAAATTATAAGAGGAACATATCCTATGATATGTTCCTTTTGCAGTGTTTTCGCAAATTATTTTTATACTTGGAAGGACGGACACAAATGAAATATTATATAAGAGGTTTACTCTCAGCAACCATAATAACCACCATGATTTTCACAGCAGGCTGTAAAAAAGTTGACGAAACGCCTGTACCACCTCAGGTTGAGACTCAGACAGAGTCGACTGAACCTACTACGACAGTTGTTGAAACTGAAACGGTTCAAGAAGAAGTTGCCCCACAAGAGGAAGCACCAGCAGAACTTGCAAACGACTACACCTATCAGCTTAAATCTGATTCTGTAAGTGAAGAAGGCATTTATACCATCGAATATCCTGTGATGACGGGTCTTGCAGGGGAATTAACTCAAGACTATATCAATCAATCTCTTAAAAATACAGCAATGTCAATGCTTTTACCGGATGTTAACGTTGAAAATCCACTTGTCGTTACTTATGAAGTCAAACGTCAGGACAAAAAATATATCAGTGTCCTCTATAAGGGGCTTTTAACATGGGAAAATGGTGCCATTGAAATATGGAACCCTATCACCATTGACATACCATCTAGCAATCTTGTTTTGACAGAAAATCTAATCAAAAGCGACTTGAAATCTCGAACAGCCTTCAATCAAATCTTTTCTGAAGCTGCACTTAATATGGGCTTTGAGTTTGAAGGTCCTCAAGAATGGATGGGGATGTACTTTACAGACAAGGATATCATTTTCTACTTCATGGAAAATGACTATTCAACAAATTATACACAGATTCAAATCCCCTTTACAGATATTGAAGATTACATCAATGCTGATTTTGGCATCCACCCAGCAAGTTAATAGGAGAAATTATGACCCTTATCAAATCTCGCCATTGTTCTGTCATTAAAAAAGGGCTTTCACTGCTTATCATATTATCTACATTCCTCACTGGGACTCTGACTTTTGCTGATACCTATGTAAAACCTGAGGATCTTGGCAGCACATATGACCTAACCCACTATTCAAAAGCATTTGTCCTGACAGATGTGGAAAATAACTATAACCTCTTTGCTTATAATATAACTCAGACACACGGTATAGCGAGCTTAACAAAGCTCATGACCCTATCCATTGTCTTGGATGAAATAGACGCAGGTCATCTGCACATGGATGATATGGTCATGATCAGTCCACATGCACTCTCACAGGATGGCAACGGTTTAAAACTCCATGTTGGTGACAGTGTCAGTGTGGATGACTTAATCCACGGCATGCTCATTTGTTCTTCAAATGATGCAGCTGTCGCCCTGGCTGAGCATATTTCTGGTTCTGAACCTGCTTTTGTTGAACGCATGAATCAAAAGGCCAAAGACCTCAACTTGAACTCTGTCAGCTTTATCAACGCATCGGGATTGACTGCATATGATGAGGATGACAATCCATTACCTGACCAAAATAAAATGAGCATCAAAGATCTCCTATTACTTTCTCAGCGACTTCTAGAAACGCATCCTGAGCTTTTAGAAATTACTGACACAGAAAGTTGGACCCTAGATTCGAAACAAGTCGTTAAAAAAAATACCAATGCCCTCCTTGAAACGATTCCAGAGGTTAACGGATTTAAAACCGGTTTTACCTACTATGCAGGCTATTGTCAAATAACAACAGCAAGTATCGATTTCGGAAAGGCCAATACAGATGTCATCGACGACTTAACCCACCAGTTCAATGCAGTTTCTCCTCAAAAGGACATGATTGCCATCGTCCTAGGTGCAAGCTCAAAGTATCGAAAGAATAACATTTCAAGTACCTTGATTCAATATGTAAAAAATGAGTGTAGCCTATATGGTCTCACAAACGAAAATACGCCCATATATTCAAATACCATTGCATTGCCACTTAATTATGGCTTATTTCCAAGCGAAACCGTCTCAATAGCCTATCCCTCTTCAAGCAATATCCAGTACTCAATTGTCTACAATCCATATTGGGCGCGGAGTCCACAGTTTACTTCACGTCTGCCGGTTGGCAAAATCGTATTCTACGATGATAATCAGTATTTGCTAAGTGTTGACTTAATAATAAAAGAATTGTCCCATTACTAAATGAGACAATTCTTTTTTTACTATATATCATTAAGCTCGTAAAGCTTAGAGCAAGCATTTTTAACTTGCAATAAACGGTTAGATACACCAAAACTTGGTTTTGGTCATAAATGATTTCTATATTTAGGTCATCGTCATTCCTTAAATGCAATTACTTCTTTACAGGCGGCATTACTGTCGCCTTTCCATCTAATACGATCTCTCCCTTTTGATTCGTACAAGTGGTTCTCAATACAATCCGATTTCTTTCGACATCCATTTCTACAACCTCTGCCTTTGCTTCAATGGTATCGCCAAATAATACAGGTTTTTTAAACTTTAACTCCTGGCCCAAATAAATTGTGCCTGGTCCTGGTAAATAACAGCCTAGTACGGTGGACACAAAAGATGCTGTGAGCATGCCATGGGCAATTCTCTCTTTAAATATGCCCTTACTCGCTTCCACAGTATTGATATGTGCCGGATTAAAGTCGCCACTAATCCCTGCGTATAAATAAACATCTACCTCTGTAATGGTTTTTTGAAAACATTCAAAATCTCCAATTTTTATTTCATCTATCGATCTGCCTTGCATAATAGCCTCCTATGACTGTAACTTTATTTTATAGTGTCACATTTTTAATGCATGCCATCATATTCAAACGCATTGTCAACAAAGATTGACACAATTGATCATTTTCCTGATAAAAGTGTAAACTAAAGCGAACACTTTATAATCTTAAGCCACCATTTACAGATAGAGTATGACCCGTAACAAAAGAGGATTCATCACTTGCTAAGAATAACACTGCATTTGCAATCTCTTCAGGTTCACCTAGGCGACCTAGCATGGTTTTTTGTCTGATAGGATCTAAAACTTTATCCGGTACAGTCTGCATCATTTCTGTATTGACATAGCCTGGGGCTACTGAGTTCACTCTAACAGCAGCGCCTTTTCTTGAAAACTCCTTGGCCCAAGTCTTGGCCATTCCAATAACACCTGCTTTAGTTGCCGCGTAATTCGTTTGACCTACATTCCCGTACTCGCCAACGACAGATGCAATGTTGATAATTGAACCTTTACCATTTTCCATCATAAAAGGTGCCACAGCCTGAGTGAGGTTGAAAACGCCCTTTAAGTTGACATCTATGACGATATCCCACATGTCTTCAGTCATTTTATTGATTAAGGCATCCTTTGTAATTCCAGCATTGTTAACAAGAACATCTATGTGTCCATGTTTCTTTACAGTATCCTCAACAAACTGTTGGATTTCTGTACGATTTGTTACATTGAGCGCTACATCTTCAACATTTACTCTACTTTCAGTCGGCAATTTCATATCTGCTGAAATTACCCTAGCACCCTCTCTTACAAAGGCTTCACAGATTGATTTTCCAATCCCATTAGCGCCACCTGTTACAATTGCAACTTTACCTTCTAATCTTTTCATTATTTTTCTCCTTTCAAATGATGACCAAATCACTTTGTCTTATTATTAAGCAAGCTTCATGCCAATTTTCTACAAACTGCCTAAGACCATCTTTCTTTCTCACCCCGCTCAATCTTGAATTGTTTTTTTTTGCGAAATTGGGTATACTATAAAAAAAAGATGGAGGTAATCAGCTTATGAGTTCTATTGCTAAAGCAGAGGCTTTAATTCAATACTTTAAAGATTCCAAAAAAGAAATGGTAGAAATATATGTTGATGGTCTTGGATGGCTCATCATTTTAAAGGAAAATATTGAAATTGTGTCTGACAACTGGTTTGCATCGACAAAATATAATTCATCAACAGCAGAAATCATCAATGCTGAGGCATCATTAATTCGTTTGACTAACGTCTATCGTTTAAACTCATCATTCGTTGAAAACGCAAACAACGTTAAGTACAACTTGATGTTTGATGAAATTTGCATTTATGCAGACAAGGTTTCTGCCTTTTTCTAGTTGAACTTTAAAACTCTGAAAATTTAAAGTTTGGCGTTTCATATTTCATTTAAAAATTTGTATCATTTAAAACATTAAAAAAAGGTCTAAACAATCGATTAACTTCAATTGTCTAGACCTTTATTTTTTTAGGACAACTACATAAAGACATTTAATCTTCAAGCAATGCCTTTATGGCTTTGGCATAGATTTGAGCTGCTTTGATCAGGAACTCTAAATCAATATATTCATCGATTTGGTGCTCTACTTTGGCCTGTCCTGGGAAAGTAGCACCAAATGCCACACAGTTCTTCATGGCTCTAGCATATGTTGCGCCTCCTGTTGAAAGTGGCGTACCGTCGAGACCTGTTTCTTCTACATAAACTGCAGTGAGTTTCGAAACCAAGGGGTCCTTTTTATCGATAAAGACCGGGGCTAAATAATCAAACTCATCATAGGCTAAACCATATTTTTCGGCAACGCGTTTTATGGCGTTTACCACATATTTCTTGCTTATTGAAACCGGTATTCTAATATCTATGCCAATGACCTCTCCAAATTTCGAAAAGTCAATTTGACCGACATTCATGGTCAGTTTCCCTGAATCTTCATCCTTACAATCCCCAAATATGAGTTCACCATAGTTGGTGAGACCGATTTTCTCAGATAAAAAATCTATCCCTGGAGACTTAATGCCTAGCTCTGTTAAGGCAAGTGATAATCTTGTAATCGCATTAATGCCCAAATTAGGTTTTGCAGCATGGGCACTTCTGCCAATAACCACAATTTCTTGACCATCATTTTCAAAATCAAAGCCGTTTCGCTTCAGAATTTTCTCGAGTCTCGAATCCTCCCACTTAATCTGTGCAGACTCAGGAACTGCGTTAAGTGCATTGCCAGCTTTAACAGTCACAGGTGATGGTGCTTGAGATTTTAGCTTAATTTGGAGCAGACCCTTCTCTGCATAAATCACTGGAAAAGAAGAATCCGGTGTAAAGCCGAATTGAGGCACTTCTTGCTCTCTCATATAACGGCAAATGCCCCGCCATTGGTTTTCTTCATCAGTGCCAAAGATTACCCTTATGCGTTTATTAAAGCCAACGCCAAGGTCCATAAGGGCTTTTATGGCATACATTGCCGCAACAATTGGCCCTTTGTCATCTTGTGCACCTCGCCCATAAAGCTTATTGTCTTTAACATGACCTTCAAATGGTGGATATGTCCAGTTCGAAGCCTCTCCAGCAGGTACGACATCCAAATGACCCAAAATGCCGATAAGGGCTTCACCTTCTCCTACTTCTGCATAGCCATAATAGCCACTTGGGTCATAGTAGGTCCTGAAGCCGAGATTTTCTGCTATTTCAAGTGCACATTTTAGAGCATCATCTATTTCTTTTCCAAATGGTTTACCCATTTGAGTTTCTTCTATGACACTAGGGATTTTTATAAGCTTTACGATATCCTGAACCATCTGTGTTTTTAGTGCTAAGACTGCTTGATTAACTTTCATGGTGATCCCTCCCTTTTTTATATATATGAACTCATTTATCAAAGTCTAATCATATTTTTTTATGATGACATAAAATAGGTATACTAAAAACGACCCTTAAAAGCACATAATACTTTTAAAGGTCGTTATTTTTAAGGCTTCTACAAAATTAATCCCTAAACTCTTTCAACGAAAAGATCAACATCATGGCCATTTAAATTGTGAGATTCGTATGCCTTATCAGCATCCTTAACAATTTCAACGCCTAGTGTTTCTGACATGATGTAGTCTTTATGTGAGCTGATACCAGCTTCAAATTCATCGTCGCATCTATAGTAGATTTTGATGTTATCCATCATTTCAAAATCATTTGATTTTCTCATCTGTTGAATTCTTGAGATCATTTCACGTGCATAGCCTTCACCAATGAGTTCATCGTTGAGGTTTGTATTCAAGATGATGAAAATATTGTTTTCCATCTTAACAGTAAAGCCCTCTTTAGCTGAAATATTGATGAGAACGTGTTCACTTGTCAATGTGAATGGCGAGCCACCCACCTCGATATCAAATGACTCTCCGCCTTCAAGTCTCATGGCATACTCTTGTGGATCAAAGGCTGAAAGCGCTTTAGAGAATGCCCCCATATCTTTACCCAAGATTGGTCCAAGAACCTTGAAATTCGGTTTTAACTGGAAGTTCATATATTCAGGAAGATCTGAAGTAAAGACAACTTCCTTCACGTTGAGTTCTTCCATGATCAGTGGCACAAGGTCACCGATTAACGGCTCATGCTTGCCATCCACCACGACGTTTTGGATTGGCTGACGCACTTTAATCTTAACAGACTCTCTTGCTGCACGACCAAGTGTTACAAGGTCTCTGACAAGGTCCATTCTGTCTTCGATTCTCTTGTCGATCATAGTCTCATCCGCTTCAGGATAATGACTTACATGGATAGAAACCTCACCTGTTAAGTTTCTATAGATTTCTTCAGTCAAGAATGGCGCAAAAGGTGCCGCTAATTGACATACAGCAACAAGGACTTCATAAGTTGTGTTGTAAACAGATTGCTTATCAAGAGAAAGCTCTGAATCCCAGAAACGTCTTCTCGAACGTCTGATGTACCAGTTTGATAAGTCTTCACTTACGAACTCTTGAATTCTTCTAACTGCCTTAGTAAGGTCAAACACGCTGAAATCATTGTTGACTTCTTTTGTAAGTGTGTTGAGTTTTGATAAGATCCATTGGTCAAGCTCTGGTCTATCCTTAGGCGATACGTTGAACTTGCTTACATCGATGCCATCTGTGTTGGCATATAGTGTAAAGAAGTTATAAACGTTTTTAAGGGTCCCAAAGAACTTAGAGTTAACCTCAGCAAGACCTTCTTCATCAAATTTAGTCGGTACCCAAGCTGGTGAAACATAGAATAAGTACCATCTTACAACATCGGCTCCATATTGATCAAGAAGCTTGAAGGCATCAACGGTATTGCCCTTAGATTTAGACATTTTTTTACCGTGCTTGTCGAGGATTAAATCGTTAACAAGAACGTTCTTATATGGTGAAACGCCCATAACATAAGTACTGATTGCGATTAAGGAATAGAACCAGCCTCTTGTTTGGTCAATACCTTCACAGATAAAATCCGCTGGGTAAAGTTCATCAAAATTCTCTTTGTTTTCAAATGGGTAGTGATGTTGTGCGAAAGGCATAGCCCCACTGTCAAACCAACAGTCGATAACGTCTGGCACTCTAGTCATAACGCCATTACATTTTTCACATGTCAAATGAACATCGTCCACATAAGGTCTGTGAAGTTCGATTGATTCATCAATATCTTCAATTGCTCTTTCAGCAAGTTCTTTTCTTGAACCAACACTTGTTAAATGACCACAGTCACATTTCCAAATGTTAAGCGGTGTTCCCCAGTAACGGCTTCTTGAAATCGCCCAGTCGTTGAGGTTTTCAAGCCAGTTGCCAAAGCGCTTTTCACCAACATAGTCTGGATACCAGTTAACCGTATTGTTGTTTGCGATTAATTGGTCCTTGAGTTTTGTCATTTCGATATACCAGCTTGGTTTAGCATAGTATAGAAGTGGCGTTTTACATCTCCAGCAATGTGGATAGTTGTGCTCCATACGCTGTCTCTTATAGAGGATGTTGTTTTCACCTAACCATTTAACGATTTCAGGGTCAGCATCCATTACGAAAGTGCCTTCCCATGGCGTCATGGTGTATTTACCTTCTTCATTTACAGGTTGAAGCACTGGTAAATCATAACGAACACCTGTATTGTAGTCATCTTCACCAAATGCTGGTGCGGTATGAACAATACCTGTACCATCTTCCACTGTAACGTAATCTGCACATGTTACAAAGAAAGCTTTCTTGTCTGCAGGTACGAAAGGCATTAATTGGTCATACTCAATATATTCAAGGTCCTTACCCTTCATTTCTTCAAGCACTTCGTATTCGCCTTCTAAAACAGATGGTGCAAGGTTTTTCTCTACATAGTAAACTTCGCCGTTATTTCTGACTTTTACATAAGTCTCATTGGCATTTACTGTAAGTGCAACGTTTGATGCAAGCGTCCAAGGTGTTGTTGTCCAAACGAGGAAGTACTCGTCCTTGTCTTTGAGCTTGAATTTTACGTAAACTGTAACCGTTTTGATTTCTTGGTAGCCTTGTGCAACCTCATGTGATGCAAGACCTGTACCACATCTTGGGCAGTAAGGTAAGATCTTGTGACCTTCATAGATGTAATCATCCTTGAAGAACTTGTCAAGAATCCACCATTCTGTTTCGATGTAATCGTTTTCAAGTGTGATATATGGATTGTCAAGATCGATCAAATAAGCCATTTTTTTAGTCATTTCTCGCCATGCATCTTCGTATTCAAAGACAGATGAACGACATTGGTGGTTGAAGTTTTCAATCCCGTAAGCCTCAATTGCCGACTTGTCATTAAGATTTAATCGCTTTTCCACTTCGATTTCTACCGGTAAGCCGTGAGTATCCCATCCTGCCTTACGTTTTACCTGGTAGCCTTGCATGGTTTTATAACGGCAAACTGAGTCCTTGAGCGCACGTGCTAATACGTGGTGAATACCCGGTCTACCATTTGCAGTCGGAGGCCCTTCAAAAAAGATAAAAGGTTTTTCGCCCTGTCTGCTGTCAACGCTTAACTTAAGTAAATCAATTTCTTCCCAGTAGCTTCTAACCTTGCCTTCTGCCTCAGCTACCACATTCTTGTCGAGCTCTTTATAAGCCATTTTCCATCATCCTTCCTTATCTTAACTTATTACATTAATCCTAAATAATTACAACATTTGAGCTGACGGGTACAACATGCCTCATCACAGCTTTCGGCTCAAATTTTGTTGTATACA
>NZ_JBVBZF010000101.1:0-11396 GCF_057447755.1 Fusibacter sp.
CGCTTGCCTGTGATTAAATCCAAATCCCATAGAACTTCGTTGCTGGCATCCAGTATCAACTGGAACCGATTTCTTTCACTGATAAGCTCCTTATTTTGCGCTTCAAAAGCCTGGACTTTTTCAACCAAGGCATCGTCCAAGTTTTCAAGGCGTTGATTTTCAAGTGTCATGGTTTCAAGTTGAAAGGCAGTGGCTTCAATTTGTAGGAGGAGCGCTTTTCGCTCGAGACTCGCACCTTCGCTGAGCTCATCGTTATAGCGTTTTAAATCATAACCAACATAGGCACTGACGATGAAGTAATTGAGTAGGGCAATGAGATGGACATTGGTGAACTCAAAGAGGGTTTGGTAGTTTTTATAGGCGAACACAAAAAACAAATACATGGTCACTAATATGAAGAGGACCATTTTTTTGTAATCTTGGTAGAGGGTTAAATAGGAAATATACCATGTTAAACTTAAGAGAATAATGAAGAAGCCCTTGTAATCTATGAAAACAATGGTTTGGATGACGACGTATAAAACCATGAAAGCATAAATGGCAGACAACTGTTTTGACTCTGTTTTGAACCCTCTTTTTATGCTTAAAATGATGATTAATGAAATGGACTGAACCCCTAAAATTGGCATTATAAGTGAGGTTCGATTTGTCACATCTATAAAAAGAAGGCTTATAAGGCTACTAAAAGTACTAAGTACAATTTGAATGGTTAATATATGAGTCATCCAATCAATAATGCGTTTGCGGTTTTCTTTGACCATGGTATCCTCTCCTCCTTAGACGTGTTTATAGGTATATACCCCTAAAATGAAAGGCTAAATATCGTTTTTATAACTTTTGTATGATATAATAGACCATGTTTTGATAGAACAGGTATTAATGGTAATATTAATAAGGACCTTAAAAAGTATCCTTTTGGGAGGCCAATAGATGTTATTTGATTCTCACGCACATTTAGATGCGAAGCAGTTTGATCACGATCGTGAGCTCGTCATAAGACGCGCCCAGCTTAACGATATTTCCTATATTATGAATCCAGGTGCGGACTTTCAATCCAGTGTGAATGCAGTGGCACTTGCTGAAAAATACGATTTTATTTACGCAGCAGTCGGTGTACATCCTCATGATGTAGACACCATGGATGACCATATGCTGGCCCTCTTAAAGGGAATGGCCAAAAAGGAAAAGGTCAAGGCCATAGGTGAAATTGGTTTGGATTACTATCGAGATTTGTCACCAAGACCACTGCAGAAAAAGTGGTTTGTTGAACAGCTTAGACTGGCTAAGTCACTTAATATGCCTGTAATCATACACGATAGAGATGCAAACGATGATGTTTTGAGGCTGCTAAAAGAAGAGCATGCTTTTGAAACGGGTGTTTTAATGCACTGTTATTCGGGTAGTAAAGAACTTGCCAGACAATATATATCATTAGGGGCTTACATTTCAATTGCAGGTCCTTTAACCTATAAAAACGCACGAAAGACGGTTGAAGTTGTGGAAGCTGTGCCACTAGACCGCTTGATGATTGAAACCGATTCACCCTATTTAACACCGGAACCTTTTAGAGGCAAGCGAAACGAATCCATGTACGTCCGATATGTATGCCAAAAGATGGCGGATATCAAGGGCATTGCGTTTGAAGAGCTTGCAGAAATTACGCTTAATAATGCGAAAACGTATTTTAAAATAAAATAGAAGGATAAAGATGGGAGTATGAATATGAGTCATAGAGGAATAAAATCGTTTCTTCTACTCATCATATTTGGCTTAGTCATTATTTTCGGTATTAAAACAATCTTTAAGCATAATGTCATCATCGTAGATGAAGACAAAACCATTATCATGAGCACCTTTGAAAAAGAGATACCTAAAATCTTGAAACTTGCAGATGTAAACTTACGAGCAGAAGATCGAGTTGAGCCAAATCTAGATGAAGCCATCGGTAAAGACGGAAAAATAGTAATCCACCGCGCCAAACCGATTACCTTAGTTGAAGGAGAGACCCAGACGACGATTTACAGTACTGAAAGTAAGATCAGTGCCGTTCTAGAATCAGCGGGAATTACACTTGGTAATGATGATCAAGTGTATCCTAGATTAAATGACACCGTGGCAAGAGATCGACTTATTGAGATTGTCAGAGTCGATGTCAAGGAAGAAACCCTTTCAGAGAAAATACCATTTAACACGGTTTATAAAATGACGGAGTCAAGATCGCCTGGGGAACGTGAAATCATCGCCGAGGGTAAAGATGGTATTTTAGAGTGTCAGTTCAAAATTGTTTATGAAAATGGTGTTGAAGTTTCGCGTCAGCTGATTTCAGATCAAGTGGTTTTAGCACCTGAAACTGAAATTGTAGAAGAGGGTCTGGATAAACTCTTTGTTACGAGCAGAGGCATGCCTTTTAGATACAAAGAAGTTTTAATCTTGAGAGCAACAGCTTATGATTTGTCTTACGAGAGCTGCGGCAAGAATCCAGGAGATCCAGCCTATGGGATAACTCGGTCAGGAACTCAGGCAAGACCTGGTGCTGTTGCTGTAGATCCAAAGGTCATCCCACTGGGATCAAAGCTGTATGTGGAATCACTTGACGGTACGCCGGATTATGGATTTTCATCAGCTGAGGATACAGGGAGCGCCATAAAGGGCAACCGAATTGATCTTTTTATAAGTGATCGCGCAAAAGCACTACGATATGGTGTGCGTAATGTAAGAGTTTATGTTTTAGATGAAAAAATTCCTGAAGAAATGCTGGAAGGCTACTCTAAAAAGTAAGTAAAGGATTTAAAGCGTAAAACACTTTTAAATAATAAGATGGAGCAAGACTTAAATGTTAGAATCAATTAAAGAGGTAATCGTTGTAGAGGGAAAGGATGATGAATCCGCAGTAAAAAAAGCGGTGGATTGTGAAATCATCATTACCCATGGCTTTGGCATCAACGAAGAAACCTTTAAACGCATAGAAAAAGTTGCTAAGACCAAAGGGGTTATCATCTTTACAGACCCTGATTATGCCGGTGAACAAATTCGAAATCGGATTGACGCCAGGGTTGAGGGCTGTAAACACGCTTTCCTCGACCGTCAGGAAGCGACCAAAAAGGGTGATGTCGGTATTGAAAACGCATCACCTTCTGCTATTAGGGAAGCACTGAGTAAGGTGCGAACGCTTTCTTTTGAAACTGAGGACCTATTTTCTCAAGCAGATCTCGTTTTAGCGGATTTGATAGGCAATGATTCTGCGGCAAACAGAAGAGCTGCCATGGGTAAAATACTGGGTATTGGCTATTGCAATGCCAAGCAATTTTTAAATAGACTAAATCGTTATGGTGTCACACGCGAGGCGTTTGTCAGCGCACTTGAAATTATAGAGAAAGAGGAGTCATTATGGATCGATTAACATCCCCTAGAACCATTAAATATATCATGGAGAAATATGGTTTTAGATTCAGCAAGAGTCTTGGACAAAATTTTATAATAGATTCAAATGTACTTGATCGCATATTAGAGGGATCAGAACTCTCAGAAGAGGATTATATCCTTGAAATTGGACCGGGGATTGGCGTCATGACACAGGTGCTCTGTGAGAGCTGTGCAAAGGTTGTTTCAATTGAGATTGACAGCGCTTTGATTCCTGTTTTAGAAGAGACGGTTGGCGAATTTGACAACCTTAAGGTCATACACAATGATGTTTTAAAAGTGGATTTAAAGGCTCTTTTTGAAGCAGAGTTCAAGGAGAGACGACCAAAATTGATTGCGAATCTACCTTATTATGTGACAACGCCGATTATCATGAAATTTCTCGAGGAAAGAATTCCGGTGACAGATTTGATCGTCATGATTCAAAAGGAAGTTGCAGATCGTATGATGGCACGTCCATCAACCAAGGAATACGGGGCCTTATCTGTTGCCGTCCAATATTTTACAGAACCCTCAATCGTAACCAAGGTCTCAAAGGGTTCTTTTATGCCTATGCCCAATGTGGACTCTAGCGTGATTAGACTCAAGGTCAGAGAGAATCCGCCAGTTGTTTTATCAGATGAAGAGATATTCTTTAAAACCATAAAAGATGCCTTTGGTAAGAGACGTAAAACACTTTTAAATGCACTTTCGAGTGGTGTCTTAGGCCTTAATAAGGATCAGGTGAGAATTGTTTTGGCTGCAAGTGGTCTAGAAGAAAACTTAAGAGGCGAAGCACTTGATATCAACCAATTTGCAAGACTCGCAAATGAAATCTACAAAATCAGACAATAACTGTAATCAGCAATATAGGACTAAGTCAATGGGAGAAGGGCATGAAGCGAATATATGAGACTGAGCGATTGAAGCTCGTCGTTTTAGATGAATCACATGCAGAAAAAATTATGCAGTTTTATATCAAGAATGATGAATTTTTATCCCCCTTTGAACATATTAAACCGAGGGCATTCTATACACTTGATAATCATAAAATGACTTTGAGGCTTGAAGAAGAGGAGTTCCTCAAGATGAACATGGTGCGATTTTGGCTCTTTAAGAAAGAAGATCAAACGCTTGACAAGCCACTTGGCACACTTGCGCTGACCAATATCATAAGAGGGGTTTTCAAATCCTGTTTTTTAGGCTATAAAATGGATGAAGATGAGATTAACAAGGGGTATATGACAGAGGCCATAAAAGCGGTTATAAAAGTTGCGTTTTCAGAGATGAAACTTCATCGTATTGAGGCGAATGTAATGCCCCGAAACGAACGGTCTATCAGAGTTGTGGAGAAGTGCGGTTTTATCAATGAGGGCTTAGCCAAGCAATATCTGAAGATTAATGGGATTTGGGAAGACCACTATCACATGGTAATCCTCAATGAAGAAGATGTATAATATGGTGCCATTAAAGTGTTACGAATCAGTGAAACACTTTAATGGCGCTTTTTTACGGCTATTTTTCTTGCTTTATTAAAATCAATAAGGGTATAATAAAAGGGAATAGATGATGTTGGAATATTCAGAAAACTTCAAAAAAATCATAGGAAGTAGGTGATGTCATGCTACAAGATCTAAAGCTTTCAATAATTGAACAGGGCAAAGAGTCGATAGAAGAAATTAGCAAGGTTTTCTATTTAGAGGAATCAGAAGTCGTAGAGCTTGAAATGCCATTGATTGTAGATGTGACTAAGCTTTTGAGTGGTAGGATTATAGTGACCACTCGTAGCATTTACCCTGTGAATAAATTTGTGAATTTGGATTTGACCATCAGTAAGATTAAATACTCCTTAATCGGTAAAATCAAGAGCTTTAAGGTCGTTGAAAGCCGATTGTACGAAATCACAATTCTTCTAGAAGAAGTTCCAGACCATTTGCTTTTAGAGCTTGAAACATTTTATATTGAAAAATAGGGTCTATATTAGCTATAATGAAAGAAATAATCAAAGGGTGGTGTACAGTGAGAAAATTAGATGTGAATCAACTTGAAATAGGTATGATTTTAGGTGCTCCCATAGTAGATGCCGAAGGCGTAGTAGAACTTTTAAGCCGTGGAACAACCCTTACCAAAAGACATATTGCTTTGATTACCCAAATGGGTCCAATGGATGTTTACGTCTTGGACCACGAAGAGGAAGAAGCAGAAGAAATTGTTGTGGATGTTGAAGATATCGCTAAAAAAGCTGAAGCCGACGGTAGGGCATTTGACCTTGAAAAACTCATCAAGGACCTAGACGAAATTGATCAACACGTTTATGAACCTGCACCGAGAAGTATTGTTAATAATAATATGGAAGTTAATATCATCACTGGGGAGTATGATCTCCCAATTGATGTGAGACATGAAAAGGCCATAGAGGATACAAAGATGGTCTTCACCCAAATTAGGGAAGACGGCGTTTTAGACCTCGAAAGAATAAGACGAAATGTTGAAGAAACCTTGCCGGATATGGTACGGAACAATGACGTACTCAAGCGTTTGAGTCAGCTTAAGAACTCGGATGATTATACCTTTGAGCATTCTATAAGAGTGTCGATTCTTGCGACGATGATCGGCAAATGGCTGGGTTATTCTCAAGAGGAATTGCTTGAGATTGGTGAGGCCGGTTTGCTCTTTGATATTGGTAAACTCAATGTGCCAGAATTCATCATTAAAAAGCCTACACAGGTTAATTTGGAAGAGTATGAACTCATTAAAAAACATGCTCAGTTTGGCTATAGCATTTTATTAAAGACAAAAGGCGTTTCCAGCAATATTAAATATGCTGCCCTTCACCACCATGAGAGAATGGACGGCAGTGGCTACCCTCTTAGATTAAGAGAAAATCAAATTCATGATTATGCTAAGATCATCATGGTATGTGATGTGTTTGACGCTTTAATTACAGATAGACCTTACAAGAAGGGCATCTCGCCAATTCTAGCGGCGGACTATCTGTCGTGGTCAAGTGGCAAACTCTTTGATTCCAAGGTCTGCTACGTCTTTATCAAAAAGCTCTCAGAATACTACTTGGGCAAGAAGGTTAGACTTACAAATGGACAGGAAGGTGTCATCGTCTTCATAGATGCCAACTATCCTACAAGACCCCTTGTACGCGTAGGCAATGAATTTGTCAACTTAATCAAAGATAGAACTTTGAACGTGGCGTTTCTGGAATCATAGACTCAAATGGACATGAGTTGACAACTTAAAAATTATCGTTTATATTAGTCTTAATCGACTTTAAATTTAATAGAAGGCATTGATTGATTAGAGTAGACTTGAATTTTTGTTTCAGAGAGTGGTGCGGTTGGTGTGAGCATCATAGAGATTTAAGCTTGAATTACGGATCATGAGCCATAGTGAGAAATTGCTACGCGTACTGGGCGTTAACAGTTTGAGGTGTTGTTTGTTAGATGATGGCAATAAACAGCATGAATTAAGGTGGTAACACGGGTAATCTCGTCCTTTAGGATGATAATTCCCGTGTTTTTTTATTATATACAACAAAATTTGAGCAGAAAGCTGTGATGAGAAATGTTTAATCTCAAACAGCGTTAGCGAAAATTGGTTTGAGACATCGAAGGTGGCTCAAATGTTGTTTTAGCCTCCTTTAAAACGCAGCTAAGCTTGTTTAATCAAAACAAATTACCAAAACAAATTATCAAGATAAATTAAGAGGTGATAGGATGAAAAACGTATATGATATTTTACTTGAGCGTGGTTACATTGAACAGGTAACACACGAAGAAGAAGTTAAGGAACTGCTGGCAAAGGAAAGTGTAACCTTCTATATTGGCTTTGACCCAACTGCTGACAGCTTGCATTTAGGCCACTTCATTCAAATTATGGTTATGATGCATATGCAAAGAGCGGGTCATAAACCGATTGCCCTAGTGGGTGGTGGTACTGCGAAAATCGGTGATCCATCTGGCAAAACAGATATGAGAAAGATGCTCACACCTGAAGCAATTGTTGAAAATGGCAACAAGCTCAGAACGCAAATGGAAAAGTACCTAAAACTCGATGACGTCAATGGCTATATGGCGAATAATGCGGATTGGCTTGATGAGCTCAGCTATATTCCATTTATTAGAGAAATCGGGAGTAAGTTTTCTGTAAACAGAATGCTCACGGCAGAGTGCTTCAAGCAAAGACTTGAAAAAGGGCTCAGCTTCTTAGAGTTCAACTACATGATCATGCAGGCTTACGATTTCTTAGAGCTCAACAGAAGATATAAATGTAAGATGCAACTTGGCGGTAACGATCAATGGTCCAACATCATCGCAGGGGTTGACCTTGTTAGACGTATGGAGCAAGAACAGGTTTACGGGCTGACTTTTAAGCTCTTACTCACAAGTGAAGGCAAGAAAATGGGAAAAACAGAAAATGGCGCTATTTGGATTGACCCAGATAAGACATCGCCATATGAGTTGTTCCAATACCTTAGAAATGTTGAAGATGCTGATGTCGAAAACTGTTTAAGACTCTTAACCTTCCTGCCAATGGATGAAGTAAGACGTTTAGGCGCACTTGAAGGTGCAGAAATTAACAAGGCAAAAGAAATCTTGGCATTTGAGTTTACTAAAATCGTCCATGGTGAAGAAGAAGCACAAAAAGCACTTGATGCAGCTAAAGCATTGTTTGCAGGCGGTGGCGACAGTGCCAATATTCCATCAACGACTTTACAAGCAAGTGCGTTTGAAAATGGTATGCCACTATTGGATTTACTTGTGACACTTGGTCTAATTGCTTCAAAAGGTGAAGGCAAGAGACTTGTTGCGCAAAAAGGGATTACCGTAAAGGATGAAGTCGTGGCGGATTTCGCGATGAACATCACCTTGGAAATGTTCGAAGACAATGCGATCATGATCCGAAAAGGCAAAAAAGTCTTCCATAAAGTCATTATTGAATCATAGAGTCGAGATATAGAAACTCAGCAACCTTCTTATTCCAAGTAGATTGCTGAGTTTTTTTGTATATTATAAAATAAGTTGTGATGAGGAATTTTAGGCCTCAGAGAGCATCAGAAAAAGTTGCTTGGAGGCTTCTTTAGTTGATAAAAATATTGTAGTATGTCTTAAATGATTTTATAAAAGGCCATAATTCCCTAGATAATATCTAGAAGTCCCGATATAATGGTATAAAGGCTTTTAAGTTAACCTTTTAGAAACTCTATTTGAAACGGGAGGCGTAAAACCGTGACGATCAAATTTAAGGATATATTGAATACTGTACTCAAAGAAGATGATTTGGACATTTATGAAAAAATGTGCTTGTTGATCCTGCTCAATATGGAGGATGATGCCAATTTAACGTCGGAAGTACTTGGCAATTATATGGGGTGTTCCACTGTAAGGGCAAAGCTTGCCTTTGAATCTCTGCATACAAAAGGCTATTTAAAGGGTGAATCCGTTTATTATGAAGGTGAAACGATTCAAAGAAGAGAGAGCAATGTCATTTCGCCTAAGCAGGAAGTTGTTGAAGTGGGCGATATTAGAGAACCCCTAAACGTGGAAACGGATGAATTTCTAGAGGGCTTTTTTAAGCCATTAAATGAAGAAAGACCTGTGGAAGAAAGCAATGAAATGCGTTTGGATAAGCTTAGAAACGCCACAAGGACGCAAGAAGTCGATCCTGAAACGGAGAGACGTCAAAGGTTGGCAGCCTATTTAATGGGCAGCGGTGAATTTGTGGAAAGTGAGGCAAAGGCATTTGTCAGTGTCAAGGAAACCAAGCAGTCACTTGTGGATCAGGTGATAGGGATTGTAGATGAAAAAATTAGTTTTAAAGAAGCAAACATCATACTTGGATTTGCCAGCAATGATATTGAACTGATCAAGCGCAAATATAGAATTGCAAAGATGTCTCAAATGTCAGACACCATTAGTGTTCTCATAAATGAACTCCAGAAAAAAGAGTCTACGGTCATAAAGGCAGAGGAGCTCGAGGCAGAAAAGAGTCAAATCAATACAAATCGTATCATGAAAATGCAAGCTTATAAAAATCAAATCAAATAAGCCGTCATCTGGGGGAAACAATGAAAAAAACAGGTATGACACCACTAAACATTATATTGATCCTCTGTCTGATTATGGCCATGCTCTTATCAGGCTGCAGACAAAACAATACTTCGGTTAAAACGGTGACTTTGGAGCCTCTTGAAGAAGAAAAGCGAATTGAAGAGCCTGTCTCAGAGGACCAGTTAGACATCATATTGAAAAAGTTACAGGGCGAAATGCGGGTTTTTGATGTGGTGGAATACCATGATGACCTCTTGGCTGAGATAAAGCCCAAAGTCAGTGGCGGTGAATCTGATGAGACTTTAAATGAAATTATTAAACCAATTGTTGAAATGTATGTTTACGATGTCCTTTCAGAAAAAATCATAGAGGCCTTGGGTGAAAATTACGCTCAAGCCGATTATGACTGGCTTTATAGGCATGTGGAAACAAAGTCACTTCAGACCTTGATGGTCGCATATGAAAGAGAATATATTAAACATACTGAGAAGTAGGTGGTCAAATGTATACCATAATGGTAGTTGAAGATGAAAAAAGATTAAGGGAAATTGTGGTTAAGTATTTTCAAGCTGAAGGCTTTAAGGTGCTTGAAGCTGTAAATGGAAAGGAAGCCGTTTCCCTGATTAAAATAACGCCGGTGGATATCATCTTAATGGATGTAATGATGCCGGAACTCAATGGTTTTGAAGCGTGTAAGCAAATAAGGGCCTTCTCTGATGCTTTGATTATCATGCTTACAGCAAGAGATGATGATGAGGATAAAATTAAGGGTTTTGATTGTGGTGCCGATGAATACGTCACAAAGCCATTTAGTCCCAAGGTTCTTGTGGCACGTGTAAATGCATTGTTAAAGCGATTAAATACCACTGTTGAAGCGACAAACATCATCCAGTTTGGCGCTTTAAAAATTAACAAGGACAACTATGAGGTTCACGACCAAGAAGATGAAATCAAATTAAGCCCTAAGGAGTTTGATTTGTTGCTGCTTTTGGTTGAACATAAAAATGTTGTACTCACCAGAGAGACTATTCTTGATCGTGTCTGGGGATATGATTATTATGGTGACTATCGCACTGTGGATACCCATATCAAAAAACTCCGAAAAAAACTGCCATACAGCAGTGAAGCCATAAAAACGATTGTTAAAATAGGTTACAAATTTGAGGTGAAGTAAATGAAACGATCAAGTGTCGTCGTTAGGCTTTTTGTCTTGACGACGTTGTTCTTGGTATTCTTCGTGTCGATTGCCTTCAAGCTACAGTTGAAATCGTTTGAGGAATATTATTTCGAGAGAAAAATTAATGATATTGACGAGAATTATTTTGATTTCATGGCACTTTATGACACCTCTAACTGGAGTCAGACAGAGCTTGAGCAAAATGTCCAATATTTTGAAAATCAAAATGACATCAAGATTGCAATGATCGATAATTATTACGGCATCATTAATGAAAGCAAATACAAAATATTCATTTTAAACGATAAGGGCCGTGTGTTTGAGGTTCAACTCAATAACGTCCTCAAAAAGTCAGATTACCTCAAATTGGACATTCATACTGGAGACCGTATCAATGTTAAGGGCTATCTTTGGGGGGAACAGAAAAAAAACATCACCCTCATGCAGATGAGACTCAATAACACCATGGTGTTTAACGTGATTGAACCCAGGCTAAACGATCGACTAAAAGTGGACGAGGTAGAGGGAACGGTTATCAGATTTAATTTACCTGACCAACAAGACCTTATTTTTGGTGTGGATTATACGAGTATTGCCGGTGTTGTGGATTACTATTACTTTACACCCCAAAATGGCATTAACAAGGAAGAAAGCTTTATCTATACTGAAAAAAACTCTGGAAAGAAGCAAATCGTAAAGGTTTTTCCATCTAATCGTAAAGGGCTTAAAAGCATCTTTATCATGACACAGCAACAACC
>NZ_JBVBZF010000102.1:0-11344 GCF_057447755.1 Fusibacter sp.
CAGGCGACAGGCAATGCCATCGCACGCAAGTTAAGCCAGACAAGATAAGATAAGACGAGATAAGATAAGACAATATAAGTTAAGATAAGAGCGTAAAAAAGATAGATACTATTCAACATTATATCGAAATAGAATTGCAACCATAAGTGTGTTGTAGATCAATAAAAATTATTGAAAGCAGAAAATAGGAGGCATAAAATTATGAAAAAATGGATATTATTATTGGCTGTTGTGGCATTGGTATTTTCGGGCTGTGCAAAAAAAGAAGAAGTTTCAGACCTTAAAGTCTTAAAAGTAGGCGCAACGCCAGTGCCGCATGCGGAAATATTAAACCTTGTAAAAGAAGATTTACTTGCTAAAGGCGTTCAACTTGAAATCGTAGAGTTCACTGATTACGTAAAGCCTAACTTATCTTTAAATGACGGTGAAATCGATGCAAACTTTTTCCAACATGTCCCTTATCTTGAGTCTTTCAATAAAGACCACAGTTTAGAATTAATATCAGCTGGAACTGTTCATGTTGAGCCACTTGGCCTTTACTCTGATAAACTGGATGCTCTTGATGCTTTGGCAGACGGCGCAACAATCGCGATTCCTAGTGATGCGGTAAATGGTGGTCGTGCTTTAATTTTGTTACAAGCAAATGGCCTGATCAAGTTAAGTGAAACTGCTGGTCTTGAAGCAACAGAAAAAGATATCATCGAGAATACAAAGCAATTAAAATTTATAGCTGTTGAAGCAGCGCAATTACCAAGAGTTCTTCAAGATGTCGATGCTGCTGTAATCAATGGAAATTATGCGATTGAAGCTGGCATCAACCCAGCTAAGGATTCGCTTATCCTTGAAGGCGCTGAATCACCTTATGCAAATATTATCACGGTTAGAAATGGAGATGAGAATCGCGAAGACATTAAGCTTTTGATTGAAGCACTTCACTCAGAAAAAGTTAAAAACTTTATCTTAGAAAAATATGAAGGTGGCGTTGTGCCGGCCTTCAACTAGATTAGATATAAAGATTGTTTAATAATTGCAGGTGTTAATTAGACATGATGCGGGGTATAAATTAATGACTTGACGCATTGAATTGAGTATGCTATTATTTTCCAGTAAGGCAGAAGTTTTTCGGGCAATTGCAGTGGGTACGACCTATGGGCCAAGTATTTGGACATAGGTCTTTTTTTGTATAAAGTTTTGAACAATCTAGGAGGATTTAATGAATAAGGAACTGTTGAGAAGCCAGCAGGCTAAAAGAGTAACACTTGTTGGGTTTTGGGCAAATGCATTTTTAACGGTAATGAAGTTGGCGGCAGGTATTTTAGGAAGAAGTAATGCCATGGTGGCAGATGGTGTGCATTCCTTCTCTGACTTTATGACAGATATTATTGTTATTATTGGTTTTAAGTTCACTGAGAAGCCAGAAGATCATGACCATAATTATGGACATGACAAGTATGAAACCTTGGCGACCGTCATGGTTAGTATAGCCCTTTTGGTGGCAGGCTTTGGCATTTTCAAATCGGGCCTTAACAATATTTTAAAAGTTTTCAATGGTGAGACCATACATCAACCAGGTGTGATTGCCCTGTTTGCGGCAGTGATATCAATCATCGGTAAAGAATTGTTGTTTAGGTATACCATAAAGGTGGGAAATGAAATCAACAGTGGCGCAGTTAAGGCAAATGCATGGCATCACAGGTCAGATGCCTTTTCATCAATCGGTACAACGATTGGTATCGGTGGCGCAATTATTTTAGGTGCAAAATGGGCAATTCTAGACCCAATCGCTTCTCTATTTGTGAGTGTCTTCATCGTCAAAGTTGCTATACAAATCTTTTTACCTGCCATGAATGAATTGCTTGAAACTTCTCTGGCAAAAGAAGACATGGAATGGATCAAAACAGTTTTAAGAAAACAAACTTCTGTAATCGGTTTTCATGAGGTTAGGGCGCGAAAGCTTGGCAATAAGGCGGCAATTGAGTTTCACATCATGGTGAATCCACAGATGAATATCACAGAGGCACATGATATTGCCACTGATATAGAAGATGCTCTAAAAGAAAAGTTCGGTGAAAACAGTATTGTGACCATACACATAGAACCCTATAGTGAAGAAGAGGCTCAAAATGGTTTGCATTATGAAATTAATACATTCTAATGAATCTTGATAAAGTATAAAAATATAATTTATAGGCCAAGTTGTGATGTCAAAAAGTTCAAGCCTATATTGAGTAAGTCTTATAATATGAACTTATATTAGAGTTACTAAGAATGACGTGACCTGATTTAAGGTTTGTAAAATGGAATTTGTTAGATATTGAATTACAGGCTGAAATAGAAGTCAGTGCCTACTTTTCAGTGGTTTTAAATCTTAAATAGTCGCTTAAGTTAATATGAAAAGGGTAAAATTAAACTAGAAGCATAAATCATAGGAAGTGATCTTTATGACGGGAATCTATTTTATACTTTACTCTTTTTTAATTTATAGTTTTTTGTTTTTATATATCTTCACGACTTATATAAGTTATAAATGGTGGCGCTTGAAATTTGAAAAGCATTCACAGCTTATTCATGGGCTCTTACATGGCTTTGGGGGTTTGTTTGCAATTGCACTTATTTCTATGCTTGGCCTAACAAATGTCGACGATGGACGTTTTGCCCTTATTACATTGTCAACCTTATTTTATGGCCCGCTTGCAGGTAGTGTCAGCTTTTTGGTCATGCTGGCTTATTTGATGATCCTTAAACGCACCTATTTGTTTTTATATATTATTCTCGGAATCTCAATTATTGCGAGTACTTTCTTTATGAAGCGCTTGCTGGTTAAATCCAATAAAAATGTTGCCTATTTTTCAATCTTATTGATTGCAGCTGTTAATAGTATATTGATTTTAATTTTAAGCATTATAATTTCGCCAGAGTACGGACAGGTGGTCGAATCTCAAAGATACTCTATTTTAATTGTGATTCAGTTTATTTTACTTGTTTTGTTATTGAGCAGTATTATAAAAAAAGAAATTTCCAACGAGGGCTATATCAATGCACTCTTGTTGTCAAAATCAGATTTAGAGGCTCAAAATGAAGAAATTAGAGCACTCTATGAAGAAATGGCGGCCACTGAGGAAGCCCTACAGTCTAATTATGATGAACTCAATGAATACCGCTGGAAGCTTGAGGAGAGTGAAAAGCGATATAGTCGTGTTATTACGGCAAGTGCTGAAGGCTTTTTTGATTATTATCCTGTGACAAAGGTTTGGTTTGTATCAAATCGGTTTTGTGAAATACTAGGATTCCCATCAAGCGAAAACAATCTTGTGACCAGCTCTTTCTTAGATAGAATTGGCGAAAATGGCGGGAGTGTAAGGTCGTATTTTGAATCCGTATTACCTTGGAGTGGAAAGGATCGATTTTCTGAAGAAATTCAAATTCTGTGCAAGGATAATGTATTAAGGTGGGCACAGATAAATGCCATCGGTGAAAAAGATGAATCTGGACGCCTTATGAGAATAACTGGATCACTTTTGGATATCAACCAACGAAAGATAGAGCAAGAAAAGGTTGAATTCTATGCGTTTCACGATCCAGTAACCGGATTTTTAAATGAAGATTACTTTGTTGAGGCAGTTATACAAAATTCTAAAACTTCATTGATTATTCTATATGTTGCCATTTATGACTTTAACAGATTGGCCATGACTTACGGCAGTAAAATTGCAGCAATTATTCAATATCAGCTTGGAATCTTTATCTCTGAAAACTTTGACGACGTTATCACCTATAGTCATATTCGTGCAGGCGTGTTTGGTATTTTAATTGAAAATACACCAGAAAATATGAATTCAATTCGTCAAAATGTTAAGAAACTGATTGATTTGTATAAAAAAGACATTTTTATTGGCAATTATAACATCAATATATCCTTGATGTTTCCGTATTGTATCAATGAAGAGGGCCTTTCCATTGAGGAGATTATGGAGCATGTTGAAATGACATATCAGCATTGTATTGATAAGAAAATCGTTTCCAAGCTTCAAGGCTTTATTAGTGCCTACTTTGATGATAAATCTTACATTAAAAAGGTCTCTAACTACTTATTTAAGGCGATATCAGAGCATTTGTTCACTGTGATGTATCAGCCTCAAATAGAGAAGGGTCATGTTGTAGGTGTAGAAGCACTTGTGCGCTTAAAGCATCCTGAGCTTGGAAACATTCCGCCAGATGTCTTTATTCCAATCGCTGAAGACCTTGGGATTATTAATGAAATTGATCAGATCGTTATGTATGAGAGCTGTAAAACCATTACAAAGCTAAACAAGACCTTGAACAGGTCCCTAAACCTTTCTGTCAATGTATCATTTCTTGACATCATAAGTGAGCAAATTGTCGAAAATCTTATTGGGATTGCCAAAGAATTTAATCTTTGCAGTGGGGGACTTTCATTTGAAGTCACTGAAACAGCGATCTCGAAGTATCTAGAAGGCGTGCAGTCAAATCTACATACGATTAGAGATGCTGGTATTCACATTGAGTTAGATGACTTTGGAACGGGCTATTCATCACTCAAGCATCTTGGTGAACTGCCTGTAAATGTCATTAAAATTGACAAGGGCTTTATCAACACCATTGGCGAGAGTGACAAAATGAAGGGGTTGGTTCAATTAATGATCAATGTTGGACACTTGTTAAATCTGACTGTTGTTGCAGAGGGGATTGAATCTGAACGTCAGTTTAAAATATTAAGGGAACTGAACTGCGATCGTTATCAAGGCTATTACTTTGCAAAGCCCCTTTCTGAAAAAGCACTATTGAAATATGTAAATGACTTTGAAAATAAATAAAACGAGAGTGGTATTAGCGTCATGCAGATTATAAGGCTTTAAATTGATTGGTTACAGGATCATAGTTAAAACTATGGTCCTTTAAATTTGTGATTAGCTCATCTAGATCAAGGTCTAAGTCTTCACACAAGTCAACTAATGAAGGATACTGATCTCTGAGTTTCATGTTGAGTAAACTGATGCAGATGTATGGATCGCTTGGCAATTCAAATGACATGAGGGGCTCCTTTCTTAAATGATACAAATTGTGTTTTAATAAGTGAA
This sequence comes from Fusibacter sp., assembly GCF_057447755.1. NCBI lineage: Bacteria > Bacillati > Bacillota > Clostridia > Eubacteriales > Fusibacteraceae > Fusibacter > Fusibacter sp. Next base: position 5,100 of record NZ_JBVBZF010000102.1, read on the forward strand.
GTTTACTATAAAATTCATTAAAGAACAAGAATGCTTGCGCTTTTCAAAAAAAGCATTAATTTTTAAGACACTTTTAATTATTTCAATACAAAATTATGCTATACTCTTAGAGTATTTAAAATTAAGGAGGCAACATGAATAAAAAAGTAATTATTGCAATTATCGCTTTGGCGGTATGCATAGTCGCTGCAGGCATCGGTTATCCTATGGCAAAGCGCTATGCAATCAAGAAAGACCCGGTTAACTACTTACTCTATGCTTCAACTCAAAACAAGTCTGACGCTGTTGATGCATCTGTAAAAGGAAGTTTCAGCATGGATGATGAGGCTTTAAATCAAATGACAGCTTATATGTCTACAGATCCAGAGGCAATGGCATTGTTCGTGAAGGGCATAGTTGAAGAACTCAACTTTAACGGTCGAGTTAAGTTCAGAGCAGACTTAGATAATCAGCAATTGAATTTCTATGAAAATATTGGTATTCAATATGGCGAGAACAAGCTTTTATCTTTAGAATTGGGATACATAAATGAGCAAGCCTTTTATCGTATGCCTGAAATGTATAGCAAGGCGTTTACGATTAATAAGGGTGAACTCTTTGACTTGGTTAAAGAAGAAGAAGGTATTGATTTATCAACGATTGAATGGAATAAGTACATTGATTTACTCGATGTAGAAAACGATGCTGACTACCAAGCGATCATTAAAGATAAAGCCAAGTATGAAGACTTGATTCGTTTATTTTTAGCAGATTTAAAAGCAAATGGTAAAGTGGATGTAACACTGGAAGATGGCACCGTATTAAAATGTGATCTTTTGGAAATGGACATTGAATTCAATGAGATCATTGATCTTTATTTACAAATGTTCAAAACGCTAAAGGATGATCAAAATGTAAAAACACTCGTTCAAAAGAAAGCACTTGAGGCATTAAATCTAGTATTAGAATCAGAAGATTACAAACTTATGAACCTTGAGGCAGAAGATGTTCAAGCGGTCATTGACAATGTTACAAATGATTTTGATGCAAACTGGAACGACATGCTTGATGAGTTGATTTCTACTTATGAGACAATTCAATCGGATGTTAGTATTGCAGAAAATGTAAATCTCAATTACCATATGGCATTTGCAATTGATAAAAAATACAACTTAAGACAATATCAAATGAAAGCAGAAGCAAACGGTATCTTGGTTGACGAAACAGTTACTTACAACGCTTATGGTAAGGACGTTAAGTTTGATGAGACCTTTGCAGCTGAAGATACTGTTTCTGTAAAAAATATGATTACAGATTCGGGCTACTCTGAAGAAGTTTTAAAAGATCTTATTCAAAATGGTTTGTCGGGTTTCTTAGCGAGTGATGCATTCACAGGCACAATAGCAGACATCAAGACAAAGGCGGATGTGCTACCAGAAGATGAAAAACAGCAAATCATTGGATCTTTAGATTACCTATTAGACAATCAAGAGATGATCATCAATATGATGCTGGGACAATATTAGTAGTCTACCCTCAAATATAATTTAAACCCTAAAAAGGCCTCTTTGCATGGAGGCCTTTTATTCGTTTAAAATCATGATTATTCAAATTAAATCGAGCCTTGAAAAGTGATGTGATTATATTTGTTATTTAATCACTTTTTGGGGCTTTTATTATCTCAGGATTGGGGTATAATGATAATGTAAATTAACGAGGTGTAGTCTATGAAGGTTAAAAAGTTTGAAACAAAGATTATTACAGTTATGGGCTGTATTTTTTTAATGCTCATCATTGGTTTTTTTGGAAGTTCAACATTAAATAAGGATGTTGTGGCCCATAATCAGCTTGTAAGCATGACGATCGACACTCAAAATTCCATGAATGATATTCAGAAGTTTTATTATGCTTATTTTGCTGAGCCCTCAAAACAAGCTTTTTATGAAGACCAAATCAATGATAGGATTGATCATATTGATACCATTCGAGAACGGTTTATCGAAAATCAATTTGTTGAAGTTGAGACAATCTATAGCCAGTTTGATAAAGAATACCTAAAATTAAAATCAGCCATGCGGTTTAAGCAGAACTTTGATCCAGTTCATATTGAAGACATGGTGTCCTTAATTGAAAAAGTGCAGGCAACGAATTCAATTGTCAAACAAACTGTCGTCAATGAAATAAGACATACGAATCTCATCATAAAATATATTTCATGGTTGATTACCATAGGTGTTATCCTGGCAATTCTCGCCATATTATTCATTATAAAAATGGATGTACTCAAACCCATACGCGATTTTACAGCGGACCTAAAAAAGAAGACTGAATCCAATGCACTTGAGTATACCGATATTAGGATAAGTGGTCAAAATGCGCTGTCAGAGCTAGCAAATCATTATAACAACTATACACATAAAATCAGTGTAATCAATGATCTGAATGATCGCATATATGCCCAAAACGGCTTTGATGAGGTCCTTCAATTTGTATTTACAGCATGTAAGCCTTTTATTCCTTATAATCGTATAGGTATTGCCATTATAAGCGATGATGGCAAAAAGATTATTGCAACAAGGGCAAAAGCAGATCATCCCATTATATTGGGCCGAAATTATCAAGAATATCTTTCTCAATCTTCAATTTCTGATGTTATTCGAAACAATGAATATCGAATATTAAATGACCTTAGCGAGTATTTAAAAAACAAGCCTCACTCTGAATCTACGCGTCTTATTCTTGCAGAAGGCTTGCGTTCGAGCATAACCATCCCCCTTTCAGTGGAAAATAAAGTTGTGGGTGTTATCTTCTTTTCATCTGTTGAAAAGGATGCCTATAATATCAATCATATTCACTTTTTATCTAGTATTGCGAATGCACTTGCGATTTCCTTTGAAAAGAGTTTTGTCTATGATGAGTTGATCTTAGCATCGATAAAGGGTTTTGCAGGTATTGTAGAGTCCAAGGATCATGTAACGGGCAATCATATTGATAGAATGAGTCAATATGCAAAATTTATCGCAGAAGCCTTATATGAAGACAAATGCTACATTCAGGAAATCGATGAAAACTTCATCGAACAAATTTTTAAATTCAGTGCACTTCATGATATTGGAAAAGTCGGTATAGAGGATAGCATCCTCAATAAACCTGGAAAGCTGACAGACCAAGAATTTGACGTCATGAAGGCCCATGCAAATATAGGCTACAAAATTTTAAAGGATATGTCTTCATCCAAATTCTTTAATCGAACAGACTTTTTTAAAATTGCCATGGACATCACGCGATATCATCATGAAAAATATGATGGCACAGGATATCCAGAGGGGCTGGTGGGTAAAAAAATTCCAATTGCCGCTCGAATTGTTGCTATTGCAGATGTCTTTGATGCGCTGACATCCGAAAGACCCTATAAGAGTGCGCTTGCATATGAAGAAGCCTTGTCTATTCTTAAAGAGGGCAGAGGTAGACATTTCGATCCTGAAATTATCGATTGCCTAATACACCATGAAACTGGCTTTAAAGCACTCTATAGAAAGATGAAATATGATGTTTTATAAAAAAACAAAGTCTCGTGTTTAGATTATAATTCTAAACAGAGACTTTTTTTATCTAAGCATGAAATTTTCAATAGGTTGGGGGCCTCTAACAACCCTTCTCTTGATCTCAAGGGTACCATTTTCATTTGGTAGAATGCGCCATTCAATCATGGCGATTTCACCGTTTTCGATTTCAAGACCAGTAATGTTTCTAGGATGTATACAACAACCGGTGTTAAAGTATGGTAACTCGTAAGTCTTAGGATATTTTGGCCGATGCGTATGTCCTGCAATGAGTATCTTTTGTGTTTGTTCGATCCATTTAGTATAGTTTTTTTCGATTTTATGTCGCTTATGCGCATTCTTGGCGGGGCTTGCAGGATTTCTAAAGCCGATAATGTGAAGATAACGCCAAAAGTGTCGACTCAGAAACTGCATGACTGGCCAAATTTGATCGTTTATAAAATCACCTTGATGGCCGTGAACGATAAAAATTTCTTGGTCTGCTTCTTTGTTTTCTAGAATAACGGATTCATGGACATCTATATTTGGAAAGAGTTGGTTGAAAAACTCTTCGTACTCATCATAAAAATGAAAGAGGTTGTGTTGAGTGGTGTGTGTGTGTCTAAAAGTGTTGTTATGATTACCATAGAGCATAATGAAGCGATCTGATAAATAAAAATCACGAAGCAGCATAAAGACATCACTATGGGCATATCGAATGACATCAAACTTACTATGTTCCCAAAGTTCGTCACCATCACCCACTTCAATGTAGGTAAATCCTGCATTAAAGTAATGCTGAAGCGCAAAATAATAGATGTTTTGATTATGGGCAAATTCATCAGACAAACTGTTATCACCTCTATGGACATCGCTAAAGAGGATAAATTTTGATTTATCGCTTAGGGGTACTCTATGGGCATTTGCATAAGCCGAATTTAATCGTTGCATTGTGAACATTGTAGATACATCTCCTTTTGCATAATTTAGACTGGAAATAAAGGTATATACCCATTTTCATTAAAACGTGTTTTCGTAAGTAACATTGTCATGATAAAAAAATTATAACCCCTAACCAAAACTATTGCAAATAGAGGCGGAAAGGGGTTGATTTCAATTAAGCATGCATATCCGTTTCATTTATAGTCTTTTATATTCGCTAAAGCTCTCAATGATTGATCTTTCGTTTAAATGCTCAATCAAGTGAGTTGGGATGGCATGAAATCCGTTAATGAGGCCCAGTATGGCCCCGATTACCATGCCTCTACTTGCAGAGTCGCCACCGCAAAGATTATTAATTCTCAGGGCTTCGTCAAATTGATTTTCGTATTTTAAGATGATGTACATAGCTGCAGGAAAAGCGTATTCACTGGTGCAACTTTGTCCGATATCCTTGACAAATGTCACGGAATCATCTTGTAAATGAGCCTTGATTCGATCAAAGACATCTTTGAACTCAGTGTACTTTTCAAGCAAGAGATCAATACTCTGATGAATTGGCTTTCCGATGATGAGCTCTAGTGCTAAATCTGTTAAAAAGTGACTGATCCGAATAAGATTTTCATCATCATGTGTCATTCGGGTTTGACGCTCCACAAAATCGTGGAGTTTTGGGTCATCAAAATAGTAAAAAATTAAGGGAAAACATCTTGAGAAGCCACCAAGCTCATCTGAAGATGAACCTCGATGGTTCCATTGATCAAGTAGCTGTAAGCTTTCTTTTGTGGCATGGTCAAGATAACCCTCATACTTTTGCATATAAGTTAACCAATGTGTTTGAAATATGTCTAAATCAAAACCCTTGTTGGCAGAAATACTTTTTAATAGCAATAAACTTTGATCACCATAATGGGTAAAATCGCCTTTATGCTTATGAGCGTGAAATAAGTTCTTAGAAGGATCAACATAATCTTTTTGCGTCTGAGCTTCAATCATTAATTTGTCTGTGTCATATACCCAGTGAACATTAAGTGAAAAAGCATCGCCAACAAATGAGCCATATAGCATTCCTTTTAATCGTTCCATTGAAATCCCACCTTTTCATATGTTGTCTATTCATAATTTACCCAATTAATATTGACTCAATCTATTTCATAAATTCAACAAGTATCAAATCTGTCTCTGAAAAACGTGCCATGGTATAGATGGCATCTGACAATCGATTCACGAATTTTATCAAGACAGGTCTGATTTCAGCGTGGGTAGAAAGCTCCAATATCCGTCTTTCAGCACGTCTACAAACCGTTCTGGACACATGCATATGCGCACTAAAATTATTGCTTCCAGGTATGATGAATTGAAAAACTTCATCTCGATTCATTTGATCTAAAAAGTGATCAATAAGATGCTCAAGCCAGACAATATCTTCTTCAGTGACTCTCTCTGGGAAGTTGGCACCGTCTATAGTTGCGAGTTCTCCAGCGACGTTAAAGAGTTTGCGCTGGATTTTTAAGAGAATATCCTTAATTTCTTCGTTTTCACAAAATTGTCTTGAAACACCTAAGTTTGAGTTGAGTTCATCTATGGTGCCATAACTTTCTACACGAATATCAAACTTGGAAACTCTTGTACCATCGTATAGGCTGGTTTGCCCTTTGTCGCCTGTTTTTGTGTAAATTTTCATATTATTTCAACCCATAAATTTCTTTATGGCCTCCTTTCATTTTGTTGCGTATCCTATAAATACCCTAAAGCGCCTTTATTAATACCATGAAATGTAAAAAA
>NZ_JBVBZF010000103.1:0-11185 GCF_057447755.1 Fusibacter sp.
CGTAAAAAACTTTGCATTTTTACCCAATGCCACTACTGAAAAATTTGCATCCATTGACCGTAATGCCAGTGGATCAACTCTAGCTTCTTCAGACAAGAAACCACATACACCAGGTGTTTTGTTTATATCAAATGGCATTTCGTTGCAAAAGCTATATGAAAATGTTGGAAATACAATTGTGCCTTCAGTTCCAATAACCTCAAAAAAGGCATTTTTAAAAGCCTCATAATACGCTTTCTGATCTTTAGCTTCCTCAAGTCTGCCAAAAAAACCGATATTGCTGTGAATAAATACATTTGCACCCTTGTTTAGTCCAGCATCTTTTAATGCCTCTACGATGTCCCTATAAGTGTAATGATATTTCATAAGCATGACCTTATTTCTTTTGGCATACTACTAAATGCCAATGATAATCAAATCCAAAACAATCATCTTCAATTGAGCCAAAGATGAAATTCTTAAAATGCCCTGAGAATGTATTAACTATGTCATTCTCATCACTAAACATTCTTAATCTCTCACCATTTCTGACATTAAAAGGATCATTCTTTATGGTTACATATTCAGAATCTAAGGCTTCAGCACCTTTATAGATGAAACAGGTCTTCTTTGGAATAGATAAAACAAGATAACCTTCTGATTTCATTACACGTGCAAACTCATTCACATAGGCATCCATCGTTCTATTGTCGCCCATATAATAGCAACTATTCCAAGATATTAAATAATCGAAAAACTCAGATTCAAAATCCAGCTTGTCATTTGTACCTACTTTGACGGTTGCTGGAATATGATTTAAATCTAAATTTATCTTTACTTTATCAACAATACTTTGTGCAACCTCTACGCCATAAAGTTCTAAACCGCACTGATTTAACATTACGAAATTTCTACCATCTCCACAACCAACATCACAAACTTTCTTGCCTGTATATCCTGAATCTCTTAATGTTAAATTTGGATATGATCCCTTAAATATCCGAATAAGGTATTCTGCAGGAAACTCCATACTGTTATTTGCATAAGCTTTTGTCCATTCTTTTTCGAAATTATACATATTTCCCCCTGCTATTATTAAGATTCAAACGAGACTAAACAAACCCTTGCAGGTGCACCATCGCCTGATTTTATTTTTATTGGCATAGCCATAAGCATCCACTCTGAGCTTAAATCCACTGATTCGAGATTTGCCAAATATTCCACTAAAACAATTTCGTTTTTCAAAAGTATTTTATGAATTTCAGAATCTCGATGACTTCCTAGTTTAATTCGACTATCATCTGGCGACGGGGTATCTAGTCCCATAACCTTTAACCCTTTATCCACTAAATACTGTGCAGCTTCTTTTGAAAAATAAGGGTAATTATAATAGTAGTCTTCCATGCTTCCCCAATACTTACTCCATCCAAATTTAAAGATCATTCTTTCGGTAATTTTAATCTTTTTAAGCATTTCAACTGTAATTTCAAAATTTCCATCTAAATTTGACCAATCAATAATAGATACTGGTCCACAAACTGTTTCAAGCGGTACCTGATCAATCGTTCTTCCACCTTCAATGAAATGTCTGGAACCATCCATGTGTGTTCCCGTATGTGAACCAAAAGATAATTTTCTCGTTTCTCTACCGACTTCACTTATTTTTCCCATTATTGTTATTTCAACAGGGGGATGCCATTTGGCATGAAACGTTAACATGCCTTCCTCAATCGGATAAGTGAGGTCTACAATTTTTGAAATTTTCATATTGACCTCCTAAATATAATTATAATTTGAGCGATATAGATTTTGACACACCATTAATTGATGCAAACGAACGATCCTGAAATTCGTCATTAGAAAAAGTGACTTCAAACTCATCTTCAATATCTGAAATGAAGTTGATGAATTGAAACGAGTCCATCCATCCATTGTGGAAAAAATTTGCCTCCAAATTCTCATTGATTACCTCAACTTCAATTCCTAAATTCTCAACAAACCACTGGATTATCCATTCCTTAACCTTAATTTCCATTATAGTTCTCCTATTTTATCTTCTAATTGATTCATTTGTTTATATCCCTACCTATGCTTCCTTTTGCATTTCAATTAGCTCAGCAAGTTCTCCATTTTTCCCGATAACAAAGCACACCTTTAATGGTCGTTTGTTTATTCGAATTTGTTCTATCTGGGTCGCCTCAAAGCCGTTCTTAATAAATTTATGTCGATCTCTATCAATCGATGTTGTAATAAAGGCTAGGCAGTTGAAGCCCACGTCATTCAAAAAGTGATTTCCTATTGTGTCATGAGCTTCATCGAAAAAGATTTTAACACACTTTTGATCAGGTAAAATACTGTTAAAGACCATGCTCTTCTTTTTATCCACTAATTCTTCTGAAAAACCAAAGAGCTTCCAAAATAAAACACTGCTTTCGATTTTACCAACGGAACATCTTATTATTTGTAAGTTACTTATATTGTTATCGGTAAGAGGCATCATTTCCATGAGTTCATTTAGTGATTTTTCTAGGCCATTGTCTTTTTCATTTAAGGCTTCGTCCCCAATTCCATTCAACTTGGGTTTTAAAAATGCTAATTTATTACTACTAACCTCTGCGGTTACAATTTCAATATCCAAATTTTTATCATGTGACATATAACATAAACTATATCGTTCCGGAAAATATGTCATCAGTGATTTTTTTATCTGTGGGTTAGAAACATTCACTTCCGTAAACTTCACTTGATAACCACACCGCTCAAGTAGTTCTTGCGACTTCTCCAAATGATTTGAATATAAGGCAATATGGTCAATTTTAATAATCATCTGTTCTTGTACCCCTCATATAATTCTTGCAGTTTTTTCTTATCTACTTTTCCATTTATGTTCTTAGGAATTTCATCTATTAGAATGAACTCATCTATTTTATATGCACTTCCTAATTTTGAACTCAATTCTGTATTGATCTGCATTTTTTCAGATGTAATCTTATTTTCACTAACATAGTAACAGATTATTTTTTCAACGATGGTCTGATCTTTTGCAGATGTAATGGCAAAATCTGAAAATAAGTGCATATCGCTTAATAATAATTCTATGTTTCTTGGACTTAAATTTATACCGCCACGAATAATAATATCCTTTTTACGGTCTTTAATAACAAGGCTATTGTCTTCTAAAAGCATGCCTACGTCCCCAGTCTTATAAAATTCATTTTCGAAAAAAGGCTTTGTACTGAGATTTGTATACCCTTTAAACACCCAAGGTACCTTGACCAATATTTCATCATCCTCAGCAATTTTTATCTCCACACCATCTAATAAGTCCCCTACGCAGTTTTCTTTTTGCGATTTTAGGGGAAAATTAGTAGAAATAAACAAAAGTTCTGATAAGCCGTAACTCTGATATAAGGTGATTGAATATTTTGATTCGAAATGTTCTTTCACTTCGTCATATAAAGGAGCTGTGCCAACACATCCAATAATTTTTTTTGACTTTGTGTATCTAACACCTTCATCACTGCGATCTAATTTAGTCAATAAGGATAACATTGTTGGATTAAACCAAAATGTATTTACACCATATTTTATTGGATACTTCCAAAAATGCATAACTTCTGAGATGCTAAATCGATTTCCGATAATAATTTTTCCACCCGTAATAAAAGGAATAATCATTTGATTGAGAAAACCCGCCATATAAGTCATTGGCATATTTTGATAAAAAATATTATTAGAATCAAACCCAAACTTATCGGAAAACGCCAAAGCTGTTGTAAGCAAATTTCTGAAAGAGTGGACTACACCCTTTGGTTCACCTGAAGTACCCGAAGTAAACATTACGAGGTAATCTCTATCCAAATCGATATGAGAGACTTCATTCATCAAATCAGATTTATTAAAATGTTCTAAAAGTTTGAAATTCAATTTACTTTTAAACGACTCAAATTCAATCATTTTGTTGGACTGGATATCGAATTTGATATCATGCAATATCCATGCATTCGATTCATATTCGCTGATTTTTTGAATTTCATTTTGTCCTTTCTGAGGATCTACAGGGATTAGCGTTATGTCATAAAGCAAACCTGCAAAATACAAAAAAACAAGATCAATTGAATTTTCAAGTATGAACATCAATTTATCCTGTCTTTTTAGACCAAGTTCTTTAAAAACTTGTATATATAGAGTTACATTTCCAAAAAAATGCTCATAGGTAAAAGGTTTATCATTGAACGCGTCAATGATAAACACTTCTTCAAATCTTGATACAAGTGTATCGAGCATTTTTTCATGTAGATTTATGTCCTTATAATTCATCCTGCTCACCACCAATATACTTTCTAAAGTCATACTTACCAAGGTTGATTTCTTCTTTTTTCAGTTCTCTCGCAATCCGATCAAGTACAGCCTCATCTAAATTAACTTTATCAATTTTAGCCATTTCAATGATTAATTTTGCTGGATCTACTGAATATTTTGCCGCATATTTGTGAATATGGCCCATGTATGAAGAGTGAAACTCTGAATAGCCTGCAATAGTATCTAGTATTCTTGATCCCTTTAAATCAATTAAAGGCTGAATATATTTTTGTCCAAGTTCCAATAGATCTAGGAGCTCAATTTTAGTATTATATCCTTGCTTTTCAAGTGCAGCAACCAAGACTTCAGTTGATGCGTTACCAGCACTCCTACCCAAACCTTGAAGTGTAGAATCTATAAAGCTATAACCACACTCAACAGCTTCTAAACTATTTGCAATCGCAAGTCCAAGATTGTTGTGTCCATGAAATCCCAGTGGTACATTTGAAACCTCACGTACTGCATTATAGTAATCTCTGATATGATGTGGAAACATACCGCCTGCTGAATCCACAACATAAATTGCCTCAGCACCATATGATTCCGCGAGTAATGCTTTTTCAGCCAAAGCTTCAGGTGGCAAAACATATGATTTCATAAAATTTGCCATAACTGTCATGCCATAATCCTTTGCGGTTTTAATATATCTTTCCATTTCTGTGATTTTCGAAACGTCAGCACCAATCCTAACAAATCCCATATTATGCTTAGCAGCCATTTTTAAGTCACTTAATCTTGCCACATTAACGATACAAAACATCCCATACTTTGCATTTGTTACAGCACTGTTAGCAGCTTCAAGATAAGCTTCATCGGATTCTACAGCTTGTGTATAACCCATCTTTTTGGCATTAAAACCAACACCATGACCTACCTCAATATATTTCACGCCAACTTGATCTAACGCTTTAACAATATTGTATACATCTAATGCAGTGAAACTGAAATTAATCGCATAGCTTCCGTCTCTTATGGTTGTATCCAAAATCTCGAACTTTTTCATATAAGATCATCTCACAATCTGCTATAGTCGTTGAATAAACGCCTTTTCAAAGTGTTGCATATGAACAATTTTCTCGTTTGTTGATAAGTATTTGAAACCTAGCTTCTCATAAAGTTTTATTGCACCAATATTGGTTTCAAAGACGTTTAAGTAAATCAAATCGAGCTTCAAATTTGTATATCCAAAGTCTAAAATCGCTTGACTCACTTCAAAGGCATATCCCTGTCCCCAATATTCTTTTTCACCGATTAAAATACCATACTCTGCACTATGGTTCACATAATCAATAGAACTCAATCCAATTGTGCCAATTCGAACTTGTCCCTCTTTTAAATGAATCACCCATTCCATTCTTGTTTCATCCGTTTGATATTTTTCAAACCAGTTCATATGATCCTCTATTGTAATCTTCTTTTGTAAAAATAAGTTCTTAAGAACCTCATCATCATTTCGCCATTTTACAATACTTTCAGCATCCTGTTCAGACATGGGTTTGAGTATAGTTCTTTCCGTATTTAAAGTGACTTTATTCATAACCATCACACTTTCACCTATTCTATATAGCCTGCTTTTTTTAGCATTAGACTAAGATCTTCCTGTGAAAGCCATTCAGAATTGGTGTCTGACGAATATTCAAATCCCTCATCAATTTTCTTTCCACCATCCATCAGGTTTTTACTGGAATCCCACCAATCAAACTCAGGATAAATTACATAGTGATTCTCATACTCATACGTATTTCTTGAATCATCTTTTGTTATCATGATTTCATGTATCTTCTCACCAATTCTAATACCGACTTCATTTAACTCTACATTGGGCGCTATAGCTCTTGCTAAATCCGAAATTTTAAATGACGGAATTTTTGAAATATAGGTTTCTCCACCTTTTGACTCTTTAAAAGCCTTAAAAACGAGTTCGACACCTTCTTCAAGGGTTATCCAAAATCGAGTCATTCTAAGGTCTGTTATGGGGAGTGATTTACCTCCGGATTCAACGATCTCCTTAAAAAATGGGATAACAGAACCCCTACTCCCAGATACGTTTCCATATCTCACAACTGAAAAAACAGTGCCTTCTGTACCTGAATAAGCATTAGCAGAAATAAAAAGCTTATCAGAAACCAACTTCGTTCCGCCATAAAGGTTAATAGGATTAACCGCTTTATCTGTGGAAAGTGCAACTACCTTTTTGACACCTCTATCGATGGCTGCATCAATGAGGTTCTGAGCACCATGGATATTAGTTTTAATTGCCTCAAACGGATTATACTCACAGGTAGGTACTTGTTTCATCGCTGCAGCATGTATAACATAATCTACACCAATTAAAGCCCTATAAAGGCGATCTCGGTCTCTTACATCGCCTATGAAAAATCGAATTTTGTCCATATCAAATTTTTTGCTGAATTCTTGCTTGCAAAGGCTTTGCTTATATTCATCACGAGAATAGATAATGATTTTCTTTGGCGAATACTTTTCAAAAATCATTTCGATGAATTTTTTCCCAAACGAACCTGTTCCACCTGTAATTAAAATTACTTTATCATTAAACATACGATATCTCCATTCATTCTGATTTAATGTAGTCCCTCTTATGGATTTCCATGTAGATCATATCATGATATTTTCCGTGATAATAAAACTCATCAACTAAATAACCAACTCGCTTAAAGCCAATGTTTTCATAAATTTTCACAGCTGCACTATTATTGGCTACTACACCAAGCTTAATCTTAACGAGGTTGAGTTGATTAAAGGCGTACTTCAAAGCAAGCTCAGTTGCCTCAGTGCCATAGCCCTTTCCGTGACTTGATTTCTCACCGATCATAATGCCTAAAAATGCTCTCCTGTGAATCCAATGGATAGAGTCAATTTTGACATTTCCAATATGTTTACCTTCTTCATTATCCACAATGGCAAAAGGCACACTTGTTGAAGAATTTTGACTTCCTTCAAAATATCGATATAGAGATTCCATATTACTTGGATAACTACCTGATTCCATATACTGATTGATTTCAGGGTCATTGATCCATTTCAAGTAGTTTTCATTAATATCTGCTTTTTCAAGTGCTCTTAATGAAATTTTTTCACCTTTAATATAAATTGACATCATTCTTCACCTACATTAAGCATCCTTTCCTTAGCCTCTTCCATTTCAATCATGACGAGTTTTGTGAGCTCCATAATTTTATGGAACCAGTTCGCATGATGAAGCGCCATTTCCACTTTAGCTTGATCGATATCTTCATATTTATCAGGCACTTGATACATGTCAATTTCAAAATGTACATAGAAAGGTTGAACAACATGCATTAATAGGAGCTGAAAATCTTTACTGTCATCTTTAATCGAATTTTTCTGTTTAATGGTTTGATTATAAAAGGTATTAGCTTGTGTACGTTCATCATTTGTCAACACATCTTGTTTGTTCATAATAGACAACATGTGTTCCTTGTTCTCATTATGATGCTTCAAGCCGTCTAGACATTTATCTACCACGTTCTGAAGATTTCTTAACGAGTCATCAATCAATTCGAGCACATGGTTTTGTTCCCTTATGGCTTCTTCCGAAGAAAATTCTGCAAGTTTGTCAAATAAGATTTTTTTTGGTTTAAAAGGTTGTGTCATATACCGATCAATTGCTTCTTTTAAAGTCATCAGTTCTGTGCCATGAATATAAGCGCCACCTTCAGTTGCATTGATACATTTTCCTTTATAATTTGCAATATCGAGTTCAAATGACTGTTTGATTCCCATCCAAGTTTCATTTGTTCTTACCTGATCTTTATAATTGCCTTTTGTAAATAATTCTTTACGCTTATAATGAACATCTTGATGGCTACCCGACATGGATGTCGATATATGGGATGCTTCACTATCCTCGCCAAATGCAAGATCCTGTCCTACTAAAATTATCGGATTACAACCCATGGCTTCAGCAATTGAAAAAGCCATATTAGATGACGATTCACGTATCAACATCATCCCCTTATCAATTTCGAGCCAAAGAAAATGGTCGAATTTACGATATACAACCATCCTAGGGCCTTTATAAATATCATATGCTTCTTTTGGAATAACAGGACAAGCTGCTAAAATCGTCTCCTTCATGTCTTCTTCTTCAAGTGTCTCAAAGCATGTTTTGGTAAGAGAGGTACGTTCAAGCGAGCAGACAATATGGGGCTTTATCCCAAAAGGCTTTATTGCCCTCATGGTTGAATTTGCTGAAATTAAAACGGCTTTATCTCCTAAGTCTCTTAATAAATCGATGTTTTTTTCAAGGGATGGTCCCGAAGAAATAATAATTGCAGGTTTGTTAGGGGTTAAGTTATAAAAACTTTTAACACCAGGATAATGGGTAATTTCATTAATATTAATAAACATATTTCTCAAGCCATCAAGAGAATCCTCGCAGCTATTGCCAACATATCCCAGCTGTCTAACAAGAGCATCTTTAAATAGTCTAATGGTATTCAGATAAAAATCCTTGTTTAAAACCATTGCCGTATGATAATAAACCGGCTTCATTGCTTTTCCTAGGAAAAATTGGTTACCTTCTGCTAGGATTTTTCTAATTTTAATAAACATGTCATCTTCACTCATGCCTACGAGCAAATATACACCTGGGCTTTTTAAAATTTGTGTAAAATCCGTTAAAGTTAATGCGATTTTAAATAATTCCAAATCCTTCTCAATTAAAAAAGAAATGGTTGTCATCTGTTTTTTTAACATATGTGAATAATAATAAATAATTTCGTATCCAAGTCCAAATCCTAAAAACATGGCTATTCTTGTATTTCTAAGGTTTAAACCTTCCAGTTGCTCTTTGACATCAAACATTGGATTGTCTTTTTTATAATAGTGCTGATTATTCTCCGGCATAAAAAGATTAAAGGTTTTACCATCTGCATTGAGACTCACTAAAAAGCGATCTGTACTCACTACTGCGTCCAATCTCGCTACTAATTCAGGATCTTTTTTCAATAAAACTTTTAAGTTTTTTTTGTAAATATCACTATTGGGTTTGATTCTTTTGATTTCTATGGTAAACACCTCCCAGTTTATTTTACTTACTTTTATATATTAAAATTCTATATTGAATGAACTTTCATACTTATGTTTTTAATACTTAAAGTAGCTCATCTAGTTTGAACACTCTTGCTCAAAGCTGGATGAAAACTAATGATCTATATAACATTATTTGTTGTATATAATCAAAAAAATTGGAGACTTTCGTCTCCAATTTTATCATTCGTACTATCTTAATAATTGAAGTACTCCTTGAGGTGCTTGATTTGCTTGAGAAAGCATAGATTGAGCAGCTTGAGATAAGATGTTGTTCTTAGTGAATTCCATCATTTCTTTCGCCATATCAACGTCTCTAATTCTCGATTCAGCAGCTGCTAAGTTTTCAGAAGAAGTATCTAAGTTTTTGATTGTGTGTTCCAATCTGTTTTGGTATGCACCAAGCTTAGATCTTTCAGTAGAAACTTTAGTGAGTGCTTTATCGATCGTAGAAATTGCTTTAGCAGCATCATCAGCGTTAGATAAATCTAAACCAAAGTAAGTTGCAGTGTTATCTGTACCATTTGTTACAGTTGCAGCTGATGTGATGTAACCAGCACCACCTGCACCGTTGTTTGATTTAGCTAAACCAAGTGCCACAGCATCCATTTTGTTAAGGTCAAGTGACATTGATTGTCCTTCATTACTTCCGATTTGGAATTGTAAAGAACCATCTGTACCTGTTGTGATTGTATTAGTTGTAGTTGCTACAGTTGTTGTTGTTTGAGTTTCAAAGATATGATCAAATTGTGCAGCAGATACATCGTTCGCATTGAATACGAATTGGATACCATGTGCATCATAATTGATTGTATCTGTACCTGAAATTGTATCAGTTGCTAGTGTGCCACCTGCAGAGTCTAATACTTTAACTGTTAATGAACCTGAGTTAGTTCCACCAACAGATGTGATAGTACCAGTGTAAGAAACTGACATTACATAAGCCCCAGTCAAGTCACTGTCTGTAATCGTTACGTTACCAACGCTTGCAGCAGTACCACCAGCAGATACTTTAGTCATTGTATCCCACTCATTTAATGTACCGATTGCAGATGCTAAAGTACCAACATTTGCATTTTCTAATTTCATTGTAACAGTTGTACCAGCAGTTACGGTATCAATTGCAGAAATTGTAAATGACACCCCATGATCGCTATAAGCGAAATCTGTTCCTGTAAAGTCAACAGAGTCACTAACCGCTAAAATAGTACCACCGGTAGTTGCTTTTAAAGTCATAGCGATTGATACAGTATCAGCATCAACTTTTTTGATTGTTACAGTAACAGAACCGTTAGTATCACCACCCGCTTCAAGAGTTGCCCATGAAGATTGAGTCGTATCGATTGCGATATTGTTATTAACAAACTTCACATTTTGAGTATTTGTAACAAATTCAGAATATGTGAATGTTTCAACTGCAGATACAGCTACTTTTGAAGTTGATGACGTATTTGTTGTACTAATAACTTCACCAGCAGTGTTTGATCTGTCACCATTTAAAAGTTTCATTGTATTGAACTCAGTTGTGTTTGCAATACGGTTAACTTCGTTTGTTAACTGATCAATCTCTTTTTGAATTTGCTCTCTATCTTCAGCAACGTTAGTATCTGAAGAAGCTTGAACTGCAAGCTCTCTCATTCTTTGAAGAATGTCATGCGTTTCATTAAGAGCACCTTCAGCTGTTTGAACCAAAGAAATCGCATCTTGCGAGTTTCTAGATGCTTGGCTTAAGCCTCTAACTTGTGATCTCATTTTTTCAGAGATTGCAAGA
>NZ_JBVBZF010000104.1:0-11110 GCF_057447755.1 Fusibacter sp.
AGTGCTGTTAAAGCTGCAGAACCGATCGCAAAGCCTTTACCGATTGCTGCTGTTGTATTACCAACTGCATCTAATTTGTCTGTGATTTTTCTAACTTCTTTAGGTAATTCACTCATTTCAGCGATACCACCAGCATTATCCGCGATAGGACCATATGCATCTACTGCTACAGTGATACCTGCTGTTGAAAGCATACCAACTGCTGCAAGTGCAATACCGTAAAGTCCCATGAATTTAAACGCCATAAGCGTTGCTGCCGAAATAAAGAGAATTGGCCACATAGTTGAGAACATACCCACTGCAAGACCAGAAATAATAGTTGTCGCTGGACCTGTAAGTGATTGTTCTGCTATTCTTTGTACATGTTTGTAATCGCCTGAAGTATAAATTTCAGTGATAACGCCGATTAATGTACCACATACAAGACCTGCTGCAATCGCAAAGAATGCAGATAAATTGCCAAAGAAATGATTACTTAAGAAATAAGCAGATACCAATACTAAAAATCCACTAGCATAAGTTGATTTTTTAAGAGCACCATGTGGATCTGAGTTTTCATTTCCTTTAACAAAGAATGTTCCAATGATTGATGCAATAATACCACATGCTGATAAAAGCAATGGGAAGTATGCACCCTCAATACCATAAACCGCAAGACCAAGTGTGATAGAAGCAATGATAGAACCAACATATGATTCAAATAAGTCAGCACCCATACCTGCAACGTCACCCACGTTGTCACCAACGTTATCAGCGATAACCGCTGGGTTTCTTGGATCGTCTTCTGGAATTCCCGCTTCAACTTTACCAACAAGGTCCGCACCAACGTCTGCAGCTTTAGTGTAAATACCACCACCAACACGTGCAAAGAGTGCAATCGAAGAAGCACCAAGACCAAAACCAGTTACGATTTGTGGATCTTTAAAAATATAATACAAAGCACTTACGCCGAAAAGGCCAAGTCCCACAACGGACATACCCATAACTGCGCCGCCTGAAAAAGCAACTGATAATGCTTTGTTCATGCCGTTTTCTTTAGCTGCAAAAGCCGTTCTCACGTTAGCTTTTGTCGCAACTTGCATACCGAAAAATCCTGCTAATGCAGAAAATAATGCCCCACATAAAAAGGCAATTGCAGTTTGAAAGCTGTTTAGACCAATTGTGATCACCACTGCTAAAATCGCTGCAAAGATTACTAAAACCTTGTACTCTCTTCTTAAGAAAGCCATAGCACCTTCGTGAATATAAGAAGCAATCTCATTCATTCGATCATGAGTGACCGTTACTGTATTGATTTTTCTTATAACCAAGAAGAATGCAAACACGAGTGCAACAATGCCCACACCCGCAGATAATAATGCGTAGTTCATTTAAAATTCCTCCCCACAATAAAGATTTAATGAAAACAAACACACTAGCCTAACCTTTTCTTCTCATAACGTAAGATACATTTTCTCTTTTTAGTTCATCAACCTTATAAGATATTCCGTAACTAAAAAAAATATACAATAATTAGCTTGAGCTAATTATTGCATATATGCTAATAGTAATGCTGCTACAATAAACACTACTGCTGATACTTTTGTAACTTTGTCAAACTTATCATCGTAGTCTCTTGCCTTATTCTTACCCCAGATTTGTTCTGCGCCGCCACCAATTGAGCCTGATAGTCCCGCTGACTTACCTGATTGTAATAAGATACTCGCAATTAACACTAATGATGCCAGTACTAAAAATACTGTTACGATTGTCGATAACATTCTAACACCTCCGTCTTTACTTGCTTAACATAGGTATTTTAACACAGTATGTCCTAAAATACAATTAATTGTTTCTTTTTTATCAAAAAAGCACAAAGGCTTGATGTTGCTATTCATCAAGCCTCTGAACATTCACCCTAGTTTTGTAACCAAAATTTGCTAATTTCATTTATTCTTAACTTGAGATGCTAACTCAAGAAAGATTTAAAGTGAAAATTGACAACTTTTATTATTTTAACCTAATTATCTTAAGTTGTAAAATGCAGATAAGCCAGCGTAGATTGCGTTATCGCCTAATTGCTCTTCAATTCTTAATAATTGGTTGTATTTTTCAACACGGTCAGTTCTTGCAGGTGCACCTGTTTTAATTTGACCAGAGTTAACAGCTACAGCAACGTCAGCAATTGTAGAGTCAGCAGTTTCACCAGATCTGTGCGATGTTACTGTAGTAAATCCAGCTCTTTTAGCCATTTCAATTGCATCTAATGTTTCTGTAAGTGAACCAATTTGATTTAACTTGATTAAGATTGAGTTAGCTGATTTTTCCTTGATACCTCTTGCTAATCTTTCAGTGTTTGTAACGAATAAGTCGTCACCAACGATTTGAATTTTGCTACCAAGTTTTTCAACCATTAACTGCCATCCTGACCAGTCTTCTTCGTATAAACCATCTTCGATTGAGATGATTGGGTATTTTTCTAAAAGGTTTGCATAGTATTCAACCATTTCAGCTGAAGTATATTCTTTACCATCACTTGCTAAAGTATATTTGCCAGTTTTCTCATCATATAATTCATTTGCAGCAACGTCAAGCGCTAATCTGATTTGCTCACCTGGTTTGTATCCAGCTTTTTCAATTGCTTCCATGATTACTTTTAAAGCATCTTCATTAGTAGGAAGATTTGGAGCGAAACCACCCTCATCACCTACACCAGTAGCTAAACCTTTAGCTTTAAGAACGCCTTTAAGCGTATGGTAGATTTCAGCACCCCATCTTAAAGCTTCTTTGAAGCTTGTAGCACCAACAGGTAAGATCATGAATTCTTGGATATCCACGTTGTTATCAGCGTGAGCGCCACCATTCATGATGTTCATCATTGGCACTGGTAATGTTTTAGCGTTAGTACCGCCAACATACTCGTATAATGAAAGTCCTACAGATTCAGCAGCAGCTTTTGCTACAGCAAGTGAAACACCTAAAATAGCATTTGCACCTAATTTTGCCTTATTTGGTGTACCATCTAAAGCGATCATCATTTTGTCGATGCCCACTTGATCAAATACATCCCAGCCTTCTAATTCTGGAGCGATGATTTCGTTAACATTGTTAACTGCCTTTTCAACGCCTTTGCCTAAATATCTGCCCTTGTCGCCATCTCTTAATTCTACTGCTTCAAATGCACCTGTTGATGCACCAGATGGTACTGCAGCTCTACCCATAGAACCGTCTTCTAAAAATACTTCTACCTCTACAGTAGGGTTGCCTCTTGAGTCAAGAATTTCTCTTGCAAATACATCAGTAATAAATGACATGTCGAATACCTCCATATAATATATAATTTATGTGTCACATTTTCATGTGTTGGTAACTTCTAATTTTACAGTGTTCCCTGTGGATAGATCTTCTCATTATACACAGTCCGTTATACGTATTGATCGCATAACCTTAACCATTCGCAAATGGGCTCTTATTAATCTTACTAAGCTTTTAAAATAATAGATGTTCCAGTCATTTCAGATGGTTTTTCAAGACCCATCATCTCAAGCATTGTCGGTGCTAGGTCACACAGTTTGCCACCTTCAACAAGCTTCGGATTTCCAATACCACCAACAATACATGGCACATGGTTTGTTGAGTGTGCTGTCATTGGTTCGCCAGACTCTGTAAGCATCTGTTCTGCATTACCGTGATCTGCTGTGATGATAAAATTACCACCCAGTGATTCCAATTTGCCAACCACTTTGCCTAGACATTCATCAACAACTTCAACTGCCTTAATGGCTGCTGGAATGATACCGGTATGACCAACCATGTCCGGATTCGCAAAGTTTAGGATAATTAAATCGTAGTGATCTCTATCCAATTCTTGCAAAAGTCTATCTGTCACTTCATATGCTGACATTTCTGGTTTAAGGTCATATGTTGCAACCTTTGGCGAAGCCACAAGTGCTCTATCTTCACCTGCATTTGGTGCTTCAACACCACCATTAAAGAAGAAAGTAACATGTGCATACTTTTCAGTTTCAGCGATTCTTAATTGATTCTTGCCAAGCTTAGCAAGGTATTGTCCAAGTGTGTTGTCTATAGTTTGTGGCTTATAAGCAACCGTCACATTAGGCATTGTTTTATCATATTGTGTAAAGCAAACATATGTGGTTTTAAAATACTTTCTTTCAAATCCATTAAAGGCTTCATCCACAATTGTTCTTGTGATTTCCCTTGCTCTGTCTGGTCTAAAGTTAAAGAAGATTACTGAGTCATTCTCGCCAACTGTCGCAACAGGCATACCCTCTTTGACAATCATGGTAGGGATGATAAACTCATCTGTTACACCCGCTTGGTATGAAGCTTCCATTAATGCCACAGCAGATTCTGAACTTGCACCTTTTCCATTAACGAGCATATCATATGACTTTTCAACTCTTTCCCATCTTTGGTCTCTATCCATAGAGTAGTAACGTCCTGAAATAGAGGCAATAACACCAAAGTTGATTTCAGCCATATAGGCTTCTAACTCTTTAACATAGTTGATACCACTGGTTGGTGACGTATCTCTGCCGTCCATGAAACCATGAACATAGATATTGTCAAGGCCCTGATCTTTTGCCAGCTTAATAAGCGCTTTCAAATGATCGATGTGGCTATGAACACCACCATCAGACAGTAGTCCCCATGTATGAAGCTTTGAGCCATTTGCCTTTGCATTGGTCATGGCAAGTAAAAGTGCTTCATTCTCAAAGAAGTCACCATCTTTGATGGACTTTGTAATTCTGGTTAACTCCTGATAGATTACTCGGCCAGCACCAATATTAAGATGTCCCACTTCAGAGTTACCCATTTGTCCCTCTGGTAAACCAACATCTAATCCGCTTGCACCGATTAAAGTATGAGGATATTTTTCAATATAATGATCATAATTAGGGGTATTTGCCATTTCAACAGCATTACCAACTGCTGAATCACTTTGTCCCCAACCATCCATTATAATGAGTGCAGTAGGTTTTTTCATAATTTACTCCTTAGAAATTTACAAGCTGAACGAAATCAGCCTCTAAAAGGCTCGCGCCACCAACAAGTGCGCCATCGATGTCTGATTCATTCATGATTTCTTCCACGTTTGCAGGTTTAACACTGCCACCGTATTGAATTCTAACTTCTTCAGATACATCTTCTGTATATAAATCTTTAAGTACTTCTCTAATGTAAGCAATAACATCGTTAGCATCTTGGCTACTCGCTGTTTTACCAGTTCCGATTGCCCAGATTGGCTCATAAGCTACAACAACAGTTGGAACGTCTTTAGCATCAATGCCTTCGAAAGCATTGATGATTTGAGTTTTACAAACTGCTTTTGTCTCTCCAGCTTCTCTTTGCTCTAATGATTCACCAACACATACAATCGGCACAAGACCTTTTGCAAGTGCTTTTTTTGTTTTTAAGTTCACTGTTTGATCAGTCTCTCCATAATATTGTCTTCTTTCAGAGTGACCAATGATGACATGTGTAACACCGATTTCAAGAAGCATATCTGCAGTCACTTCACCAGTGAAAGCACCCTTGTCTTCAAAGTGCATATTTTGGGCACCAACTTTAATGTTTGTACCTTTTGCAGCTTCTACCATATTTTGAAGTAAAGTATATGGTGCACATAATAAGACTTCAACATCTGTATTTGCCACATCAGATTTGATTGCTTCAACAAAAGCAACACCCTCTTTGATGGATTTATGCATTTTCCAGTTTCCTGCAATAATTGGTTTTCTCATGCTCTGCCTCCTATTTTTCGTTAAGTGCGTCTATACCAGGTAATACTAAGCCTTCTAAGAACTCAAGCGAAGCACCACCACCTGTTGAAATGTGTGTCATCTTATCACCAAAACCTAAGATGTTAACAGCAGCGGCACTATCACCACCACCAATTACAGTTGTTGCATCTGAATCAGCAAGCGCTTTTGCAACAGCAATTGTACCTTTGGCAAAGTTCTCAAACTCAAATACGCCCATTGGACCATTCCAGATTACTGTTTTTGCTTTAGCAACAACTGATGCATAGTTTTCAGCTGTCTTAGGACCAATATCAAGACCCATAAAGTCAGCAGAAATATTTTCATCTGAAGTAACAACCGGTGCAGAGTCTTTATTGAATTCAGCAGCAACGATGTGATCCACTGGTAATAAGAACTCAACGCCTTTTGCTTTAGCATCTTCAATCATCTTCTTAGCGTATTCAACCTTGTCTTCTTCGATTAATGATTTACCCACTTCAAAGCCTTGTGCTTTAAGGAATGTATAAGCCATACCGCCACCGATAACAAGCGTGTCAACCTTAGTTAACAAGTTCTCAATAACTTTAATTTTATCTGAAACTTTTGCCCCACCGAGGATTGCACAGAAAGGTCTTTCTGGACTATCTACTGCTTCACCAAGGAATTTTAATTCTTTTTGAATGAGGTAACCACATACAGATTCTTCAACAAATTCTGTAACGCCAACGGTTGAAGAATGTGCTCTGTGAGCCGTACCAAACGCATCGTTAACATATAAATCCGCGATAGAAGCTAGATCTTTAGAGAAAGCTTCTCCATTTTTTGTTTCTTCTTTTCTAAATCTTGTATTTTCAAGGAGCATCACTTGGCCATCTTCTAATGAAGCTGCTGCTGCTCTCGATTTTTCTCCGACTACTTCTTCTTCTGAATGGAATACAACAGTTTGTCCTAATATTTCAGAAAGGCGATCAGCCACTGGCTTCAAGCTAAACTTAGCATCAAATTCTTTCGGTTTTCCAAGATGTGAACAAAGAATCACTCTTGCACCATTTTTTACTAAGTATTCAATTGTTGGCATTGCACCAATAATTCTGTTTTCATCTGTGATTTTACCTTCTTGAATAGGTACATTAAAATCACATCTTACCAATACTTTTTTACCCTTAACACTTACATCTTCTATGGTTTTCTTGTTATACATAACCTTGCGCCTCCAAGTTATATTTTAAATACGGCTATAGCACTCTCGTGGGATACTGTGAATTAAATGCTTTCAATATCCCTAATTTATTCAATTTACGTAATTTAGTCATATAAATAATTCAGTCATATATATAGTAAGCCCTGAAATGAAATTTCAGGGCTATTGTTTGTTAGAACCGAATTATAATCCTTTTTTAACCATTAATGATACTAGGTCTACAACTCTGTTTGAGTAACCCCACTCATTATCATACCAAGATAAAATTTTGATCATGTTGTCACCCATAGTCATTGTAGATAAACCATCGATGATTGAACTTCTTGAATCTTGTCTGTAATCTACAGATACTAATGGCTCATCAGAGAATCCTAAGATACCTTTCATTGGGCCTTCAGCAGCAGCTTTCATAGCAGCATTAGCAGCTTCAGCAGTAACAGGTTTTTCAGTTTCGAATACGATATCTACTACAGATACTGTAGGAGTAGGTACTCTCATTGCCATACCGTTTACTTTACCTTTAAGCTGTGGAAGTACCAAAGCAACAGCTTTTGCAGCCCCAGTTGTGGTTGGAATCATACTTTCAGCTGCTGCTCTAGCTCTTCTTAAATCTTTGTGAGGAGCATCAAGAATCTTTTGGTCATTTGTATAAGCATGAACAGTTGTCATTAAGCCTTTAACAATACCAAATTCTTCATCTATTACTTTAGCAAAAGGTGCAAGACAGTTAGTTGTACAAGAGGCATTTGAAACTATATGATGTTTTGCAGGATCATAATCGCCGTCATTTACACCTAAAACTATTGTAATGTCTTCGTTTTTAGCAGGTGCAGAGATAATAACTTTTTTAGCACCAGCTTCGATGTGTTTTGATGCTTTAGAAGCATCTGTGAATAAACCAGTTGATTCAACAACGATATCCACATTTAATTCTTTCCAAGGTAATACGCCTGGATCTCTTTCAGCAAAGATTTTGATTTCTTTACCATTTACGATTAAGCTACTGTCTTTTGCTTCAACAGTACCATTGAATTTTCCAAATAATGAGTCATACTTTAATAAGTGTGCTAACGTAGCAGCATCTGTTAAATCGTTGATTGCAACGATTTCAAATCCTGGATTTTCTAATCCCATTGCTACTTTAAATGCGTTTCTACCAATTCTACCAAAACCATTAATAGCTACTTTTACCATTGTTAAATCCTCCTTAAAATTATAAAAGTTCATTGATTTTCTTAGCTGTCTGTTCATCTGTGACAAGAACTAAGTTTGGATTGAGCTTGCTGATGGCGATTATAGATTCAGCCTTATCTATGCCACCAGCAACTGCTATTACATTCTTGAGAGCTTTAAATTTATCTAAATCAATACCAATAGTACTGATTTCGTGGACTATTTCACCGTCTTTATTGAAGTAATAACCAAACGACTCTGCGACTGCACCCTTTTCAAGTATGCCTTCGATTTCTGCAGCATCCAATACTCTGCGTTTGGCCATAACGTCTGCACGGCCAATCCCGAATAAAAGAACATCCAGTTTGTCGATGTACTCTAAAATTCTGCGAATATTAGGTTCGTTTTTGAGTTCTTCAATAGTTGCTTTAGACAAATTATCTTGTGTATAAAGCATTTGATATTTTGCATTAAGTTTATTCGATAGTATTTCAGCTAATGTGTTGGCTTGATATTCATTTTTGTTGCCAAGTCCACCTCTTGCAGGGACAATCATAATATCATTCTGGTCAAATTGCGTCCATTCCGCTTTATACCCATTAATTGCTTTTTCTATCGAAGAACCTCCAGTTAATCCGATAATACTTTTGGGATTAATTAAAGTGCTTAAATATTTAGCTGCTTCATAACCGATTTCATTTAATGATACGTTTTCATCATGAATCCCAACTGAACCAACAATTACTTTTTTGATCTTCAATTTATTCGAAATTTCAGCCTCAAGTTCATTGATTCCATTAACCTGATAAAAAATATCTGTTAAAGCCGTTAAAACATCTTCACCTTTTTTGGTTATTCTCATGCCATCTGGATAATAATCTATTAGATGATTATCTTTTAAGATGTCACATTCTCTTCTAACCACCCGTTCAGTGTAACCCATAGTAGAAGATAAGATTCTTCTGCCAATGGGCTGATTGAACTTCACGGTGTTTAAAAGATTAAACCTTAGGGGAAGGAGCTCATCCATTTCTGGAAAAGCATACTTTAAAACGAATATTAACTTTTCTCTATCTGAATTTTGTGTTTGACTCATATTATCACCAACCATCGGGATGTTATTCATCCTCTTTATTTTTATGCGTCCCAGACGTCATAAAAAAAAATTCGTCTATAAATCGACTCAATTTTTTTTAAATTGTCATCACTTTGTACCCGACTTACATGTTTATTATAGCACCCCAAAAACAAAAAACAAGGGGTTTTTGAAAAAAAGTGGACTTTTTTTATCCCCGATGGACACCAAATGTCCCTTTAGGTTTTTTCGTTAATCAATTAACAAGCTCTAGTGAGTCTTTTGAACCCCTAGAGCTTTATTTTTTTAGAATCTTTTCCGCTTAGAAGAAGGCGGTATATTCAGTTCATCTCTATATTTTGCGACAGTTCTTCTCGAAATATTGATGCCCTTTCGATTGAGTTCATCTGTAAGGAATTGATCACTTAATGGCTTTTTAATGTCTTCCCCATCAATCATCTCCTTGATGACGATCTTGACGCTCTCAGATGAGACGCCTTCACCTCCAGCACCCTTTACACCACTTTGGAAAAAATACTTTATTTCAAAAAGGCCATTTGGACATTGGATGTACTTTCCGTTAACTGCCCGGCTAACTGTGGACTCGTGAACCTCCACTTCATCAGCTATATCTTTAAGATTTAAAGGCTTCAAATAGAGCATTCCCTTTTCAAAGAACTCATACTGGTACTCAATTATAGCCTTACAGACACGATAAATGGTATTTCTTCTTTGTTCAATGCTCTTGATGATCCTAAGTGCTGCCTGTAAATTCTTGTTAAGATATTCACTCGTCAGTTCATCACGTTCAACATTCTTCAGCATGGCCTTATAAAAACTGTTAATCTGTAATCTAGGATTTGCAGCTTCATTTACAGCAATAACATATTCATCCTTTACCTTCTCAACATAGACATCAGGTACAATATACCTCACATCTCTCATAGAAGCAAAGAGCCTACCTGGCTTTGGTTCGAGACTTTTAATATAATCATAGGCAAGTTGAACGCGTTCAACCGTTTCACCCAGTTTTTTTGCAATTTGGGCAAATCGCTTTTCACCAAGGTCATTGATATGGTCTTTGACGAGGATTTCTTCAAGACTGTCTTCAAATCCCTGTTGGTACATTTGAATTAGGAGACATTCCTTAAGACTTCTTGCACCAACACCTGGAGGATCGAAAGATTGTACCAAACGAATAAGGGTTTCTAGTGCCTCCATCGTTAGGTTAAAGTATTCTGCTGTATCCTCCATATTGATTTCCAAATAGCCATTATCATTAATACTCTCTATAATGAACTCACAAATCGTATAGAATTCCTTGTCTAAATTTGCAAACTTAAGTTGCATTAGGAGGTAATCTTTTAATGTTTCTTCATCTGCAACGAAATTGTCATAGCTAAATTCTTGATCAAAATCATAACTGACATTACCCATAGGTCTGGCATCTTCAAAATAATTGACCATTTCTTCCCAATCAATTTCCTTTTTGACACCTTTATCCAAATCATATTCATAATCGGAATCAACATCAATGTCACTAATATCATTATCAGATTTAACTTGAGGCACATCATCTTGATCCGTTGCAGCATTGGACAATTTTTCCAAAATGGGATTGTTAAGAAGTTCTTCTTCTATGAACTCGTTTAACTCTTGAGCATTGTATTGTAGAATTTCAATTGCTTGTTTCAGCTCTGGTGTCATAATTAACTTTTGCGTTTGAACTAAATTTAAATTAAAATTCATCTTCATAATAATTTCACCCATTCTTTGTTATTTCATTAGAATATTCAAATCTTTACAATTCACCATCTCATTCCGAAACACTTCTCTATTATAGCAAATTTCTTGCCAAATTTGAACACCCAAAGTACAAGTTTCACTATTGCTCGAAATAACTCACTTAAAAAA
>NZ_JBVBZF010000105.1:0-10984 GCF_057447755.1 Fusibacter sp.
AAGTTCTTCTATTTTGCAGCAGATGAGCTCAATTTTTCAAAAGCGGCACAGAATCTTCACGTGACCCAATCTGCGGTAAGCCAGGCCATTAAGTCCTTGGAATCGCAGCTTGAGGTCACCTTATTTTTTAGACAAGGCAGAAACATTCGTCTAACTTTTGAGGGTGAAGTCCTATTTAAGCACGTTGAAAAGGCATTTAACTTCATTAAGTCTGCTGAAAATTCCATAAATTCTATAAAGTCCTTAGACGAAGGAACAGTATTTATTGGTGCCAGCGATACCATAACGCGATACCTACTATTATCTAAGATCAAAGCCTTCAACGCCCTCTATCCCAAGGTCAAACTCTCCATCAACAACCGTCCTTCTCCACGTTCAGTCGAACGTCTGAAAAACGGTGAAATTGACATTGCCATCATCAACCTCAATCCCAATGTAGATTATGATGGTCTTGACGTCATCCCCTTCAGCACCATTGACAATATCTTTATCGCAACCGAGGCCTATTTGTCCACCAAGCTTTACGCCCGGCTCTCACTTAAAGATGTCAATGCTTATCCCCTGATTTGTCTCGAAGAAAAATCGACAACACGCAAAATTTTAGAAGAATTCTATCGGATACATCAGCTAAATCTACACCCATCTTTTGAATTTGGCTCATTAGAAGTAATCTTAGAAGCTGTGAAAGCCAATATGGGCATTGGATTTGTTTCAAAAAATGTCGCTGAGCAAGACCTGAACTCGGGAAAAATAAGACAAGTTCAGATAATAGAAGACATTCCTAAAATAAATGTGGGTATATTAACAAACAAAAGCAAACCACTCTCCTTGGCAACTCAAAAATTTTTAAATATACTTCTTGAAACAGAAAGTTAGGTGATAAAATGCAACCACACGAAATCAATCAATACATTCAAGAGAAGGGCTACTTTTATTTGAATGAAGGCGAGCTTGATGTTCATCTTTTTCACGAGGGTACTTTTTACAAGAGTTACGAATTTTTAGGTGCTCACGCCATCAGCCGATTCGATGTAAATGCCGTCCGATTTGTCGTCTGGGCACCCAATGCGCAACAAGTTAACCTCATAGGGGATTTCAACGATTGGGACGCCGCCCGACATCCTATGCAGCGCATAAAAAATAGCGGACTTTGGCAAATTTGTGTTGTGAACGTGCAACCCTTTGACTCTTATAAATACCACATCATCGGTCCCGACCATAGCGTCCACTTCAAGGCTGACCCCTACGCCTTTCACGCTGAAGAAAGACCAAATACAGCATCAAAATATTACGACCTCTCAGGCTACCAGTGGCATGATGAGGAGTGGCTACATAAACGAGAAAAAACAGATCACTACCACAGTCCACTCAATATATATGAAGTTAACTTTTTGTCTTGGCGACAAAAACATGACGGTAAACAATATTCTTATCACGACCTTGCTTATGAATTGATTCCATATGTTAAGGAAATGGGCTATACCCACATAGAGCTAATGCCCATTATGGAGCATCCCTATGACGGGTCTTGGGGGTATCAGTTAACCGGCTACTTCGCACCGACCTCAAGATATGGCACACCCAAGGACTTTATGTTCTTTGTAGATCAATGCCACCAAAACGACATCGGTGTGATTTTAGACTGGGTACCAGGTCATTATTGCAAGGATGATCACGGCCTCTACCATTTTGATGGCGGCCCATGTTATGAATCCGTTGATTATGACCGGGCACATAACGATCAATGGGGGACGGTAAACTTTGACTATACAAAACCAGAAGTGAATACCTTCCTAATTTCCAACATCTTTTACTGGCATGAGCTTTATCATGTGGACGGCATAAGAATCGATGCTGTTGCTTATATGCTCTATCTAAATTTTGGCGGAAAGCTACTTAAAAACAAGTATGGCGGTGTTGAAAATCTAGAAGCCATAGACTTTATTAAAAAGATGAATCAAGTCGTTTTTAAAGCCTTTCCAAGTACCTTAATGATGGCAGAGGAGTCCACTTCATGGCCAATGGTTTCAAGACCCATATCCGATGGTGGCCTCGGTTTTAACTACAAGTGGAATATGGGATGGATGAACGATATCTTGGAGTATATGCAACTAGATCCCGTTTTTCGAAAAGGCTTCCACAAGGCCCTTACCTTTTCAATCACATACGCCTTTTCTGAAAACTTCGTCCTGCCACTGAGTCATGATGAAGTGGTTCATGGCAAGAAATCACTTCTCAATAAAATGCCGGGAACCTATGAAGAAAAGTTTGCCAATCTCCGCTTGCTCTACGCGTATATGATGGCGCATCCTGGCAAGAAGCTCCTTTTTATGGGCGGTGAATTTGGTCAGTTTATCGAGTGGAACGAATGGCAAGCCCTCGATTTTCATTTACTCGACTACGAAGCTCATCAGAAGCTCAAGCACTTCGTCAAGGACTTGAACTGGACATATCGTCAAAACGCTTGTTTCTACGAGCTCGACACCAGCTATGATGGCTATGAATGGATCGAAGTAGATAACGCCAACGAAAGCATCATTTCTTTTGAAAGAATCGACCAAAAGGGTCAAAGACTTGTCGTAGTGCTCAACTTCACACCAGTTGAGCGTAAGAATTATCCTGTGGGTGTGACCATCCCAGGCAAATATGAAGTGATTTTAAATACGGATGCACAAAAATATGGAGGTTCAACCACAAACGCTGGCAAACACTATACCTCTAAAAAAGAACTCATGCATCATCGTTTTCACGCACTGAGAATAACTCTCCCCTCTTATGGTGGTTTATATTTAAAATTAAAGGAGGACTAACCCATGAAAGAAGGCAAAATGATTGCTATGCTCCTTGCAGGTGGTCAAGGATCAAGACTTAAACTGTTGACAAAAGACGTTGCAAAACCTGCTGTTCCATTTGGTGGTAAATATCGTATTATCGATTTTCCACTTAGTAATTGTTCAAACTCTGGTATCTTTGATGTTGGGATCTTGACGCAATACAAACCTTATCACTTAAACTCACACATAGGCATCGGAAGTTCATGGGACCTCGACCGCAGAACTGGCGGCGTTAGAGTCTTACCACCTTACACAAACGAACAGGGTGGTCGCTGGTATAAAGGCACTGCCAATGCCATTTACGAGAATATCTCTTTTATAGATGAACTCAGTCCTGAGTTTGTACTCATCCTTTCGGGAGACCATATTTATAAGATGGACTATTCCATCATGCTCGATTACCACATGGAGAAAAAAGCAGACGTGACCATTTCAGTCATTGAAGTGCCTTGGGATGAGGCATCGCGCTTCGGCCTAATGCATGTCAATCCAGATATGTCCATTATTGAGTTTGAGGAAAAACCTAAAAATCCAAAGTCAAATCTAGCCTCGATGGGGATTTATATATTCGACTGGAAGGCCCTTCGCAAGTATCTCATTGCAGACGAAAAAGATCCAAACTCAAGCAACGATTTCGGCCACGACATTATTCCGAAAATGATGGACGATGGCAAAAAGCTTTTTGCCTATACCTTTGAAGGTTATTGGAAGGATGTTGGTACAATCAAGAGCTACTGGGAATCCAACATGGACCTTCTTGCCGATACCAACACTTTGGATCTATACGATCGAAATTGGAAAATTTATTCTAAGAACAGACATTTACCCCCTCACTTTATCTCTGCCGAGGCAACCGTTGCCAACTCGTTGATCAATGAGGGCTGTCGAATTGAGGGGAGCCTTTACAATACAGTGCTCTTCAATGAAATTAAGGTTGGAAAGAACGCCAAGGTTGTGAACAGTGTCCTACTATCGGGTTGTGTCATCGAAGAAGGCGCAGAAGTTTATAACGCTGTCGTTATGGAAGATGTGGTTGTTAAAGCCGGAACTAAAATTGGCACTGAGAACGATACCATTGTCTATCTTGTTTCGAAAAACAAAATTATTGAATCTTAGAAAGAGGTGACCACATGAAAAACTGTTTAGGAATAGTCAATTTAAGTGAAATAGATAATAACTTTGGTGTCCTTTGCCAAAGTAGACCAACTTCAATGCTTCCCTTTGCTGGTAGATACCGTGTTCTCGACTTCATTTTGTCAAACATGGTCAACAGTGGCATTACAGGGATTGGCGTCTTCACAGGTAACAAAGTACGGTCTGTAATGGATCATCTTGGCTCTGGCCGCCCTTGGGATCTCGACCGCAAAATCAACGGTCTTTTCCTTTTTACGCCAACATACGATTACACGTCCACCTATAAGCGTGTTGGAGACCTTGATCTCTTTTATCAAAACAACTCATTTATCAAATACGCAAAACAGGAGCACTTGTTCCTATCAAAATCCTATATGGTTGCAAATATTGACCTTAATGCAGCCTACCAAGACTTTGTTGATTCAGGTGCTGATATTTCCATGATTTATAAGCCTGTTGAGGACAAGGATCACGCCTTTATCGGATGCGATAAAATTCATCTTGATAAAAAAGGCAACTTTGAAAGTGTGGGAACAAATCTCGGTAAAGATGAAAATTTCAATCTTTCCTTGGAAATGTACTTCATGAAAAAAGAGATTTACTTTGATATCTTATTTGACGCCATAGAAAAGGGGTCGGCAAACTTCTTAAAACAAGCTGTTTTTAACAACTTGCACAAGTACAAAGTCACTACACACAAGTTTGACGGTCATGTTTCTTGTATCAGCAATATCAAAAACTACGCTGAGGCAAATTTCGCAATTTTAAACCCAGAAGTGTCAAATGACCTATTTTTCAAGCACGGTCAAATTTTTACCAAAGTCAAAGATGAACCGTCAACCTATTATAAATCCAACGCAAAGGTTAAAAACTCTTTTATTGCCAATGGTTGTCAAATTGACGGTTATGTTGAGAATTCAATCATATTCCGTGGTGTAAAAATCGAAAAAGGCGCTATTGTCAAGAATTCGATTATCATGCAAAAAGCCGACATACAAAAAAATGTACACCTCAACCATGTCATCTTGGATAAACGTGCGACAATAAATGCAGGTGTTACACTCATCGGCGAACCAAACAATCCTTATATTGCCGGTAAAAAGGCTTCAATTGCTAAGGAGGTTGTTTAAATGAAGGTCGTATTTGTTGCTTCTGAAGCAGCACCCTTTGCTAAGACGGGAGGCCTTGCAGATGTTGCAGGTTCCCTTCCCAAAGCATTGAATTCACCCACTGTTGATGTGGAGGTTTTTTTACCCCTCCACGCCAAAATCAACAAGACTTTTAGAAGTGAAATGACGTTTATTGGTGAAACAGAAGTCACATTAGGTTGGCGTCACCAATATGTCGGTATCTTCAAAATGGAATATGATAAAGTGACCTACTACTTTATTGACAATGAATACTATTTTAAACGCCACCAATTGTACGGAGATGGTGACGATGCTGAAAGGTACATTTATTTTTCAAAGGCTGTTTTGGCTGCCTTGAAGTTCTTGGACATTAAACCCGACATTATCCATACTCATGACTGGCATACCGCCGCTGTAAATGTCCTTCTGGACTACTACAAAAAACACGATCCTTTTTACGATCATATTAAAACGGTTTTTACCATCCATAATTTGAGATACCAAGGGGTTTTTGACCCTTATGTGCTGGGTGATTTGCTCAATTTACCGACAGATTATTTTACGGAAGATGCGCTTAAGTTCTATGACAGCATCAATCTGCTTAAGGGCGGAATCGTTTATTCTGACCATATTACAACGGTTTCAAAGAGCTATGCACATGAAATTACTTATCCTTATTTTGGGGAAAATTTAGATGGCATCATCCAAAAATACCAGCATAAACTCACTGGCATTGTAAACGGTATCGATTACGATTTGTATAACCCCAGCAAAGACCCTAACATCGTCATTCATTTTGACAAACGTTCCATCAAGCGGAAAGATGAATTAAAAATGCATTTGCAAATCAAATTCGGACTTCCAGTGGACCCTGCGATCCCCATGATTGCCATTGTCTCAAGATTGGTGGACATGAAGGGGCTTGACCTTGTAGACCATATCCTTGAAGAGCTTTTGCAGGAGGATATTCAATTGGTTGTGCTGGGAACAGGCGAAAAGAAATATGAAGATATGTTCAAATACTATCAGTACCGCTATCCACATAAACTCGCTGCCCGCATTTATTTTGACCAATACGAATCTCATGCTATTTATGCGGGTACTGATTTGTTTTTAATGCCATCACTCTTTGAACCTTGCGGTCTAAGCCAGCTCATTGCCCTTAGATATGGGTCTATTCCAATCGTAAGACAAATTGGTGGCTTAAAGGATACCGTTATTCCCTTTAATAAATTCACAGGAGAAGGCAACGGTTTTTGCTTTATGAACTACAACGCCCACGAACTTCTCTTCACCATTAAGGAAGCCCTTGAACGTTACAAGGATAAACCAAATTGGAATTTGATGATCAAGCATGCTATGTCTGCAGACCATAGCTGGAAAACCTCATCAAAGGAATACCTAGAGATATATTATGAATTATTGGGTATAAGGAATTCATAATTTGAAATTATGAGGTGAAAAATATGAAACTTTCAGTAGATAGCTTTAAAGAAGATTACATGGCTGCAATTAAAGCCTCAAGTGCAAGGCAAATTGAGGACACAACTTCATTGGAAAGATACAATGCGCTGGGTCAAATGATAAAGGACTATATCGGCAGTCTTTGGGCAAACACAAACGCCACTTATCGCGCTGATAAATCAAAGCAAGTTTATTACTTTTCAATGGAGTTCCTGACTGGGAAATTTCTCGCAAATAATCTCAATTACTTGGGGATATACGATACGGCAAGAGATGGCCTCAATGCACTTGGCATAAATTTAGATGACCTGATTGAAGTCGAGATGGATCAAGGTCTTGGAAATGGTGGTCTCGGTAGGCTGGCAGCATGTTTTCTAGATGCCATGAGTTCAATTTCTATCCCAGGCCACGGCTGCGGTATAAGATATAAAAACGGTTTATTCGAGCAAAAAATAATCGATGGCTATCAAGTAGAGTTTCCCGACAGATGGCTTGTCAACAACAACGTCTGGGAATACAAAAGACCCAACAAAGCTGTTGAAGTCAAGTTCAATGGACACGTGGAAACCTATATGGAAGAAGATCGCCTCTGTTTCAAACACGTGGATTACGATGCCGTTCGAGCGGTCCCATATGACACGCCAATTTTAGGTTATGAAAACAACACTGTAAATACATTGAGATTGTGGTCTGCTGAAGAAATTGAAGACATTTTCGACTTTGAAAACTTTTCACGCGGCAATTATTTAAGCGCCTTTGAAAAAAAACACTCTGTTGAAATCATCACACAAATTCTCTATCCAAACGATGCCTATGATGAAGGCAAGCTCTTAAGACTAAAGCAAGAGTACTTTTTCGTTTCCGCGGGGATTCAGAGCATCATTACCTCTTATAAAAAATTGGATCTACCCATGACTTCTTTCAGTGATCACATTGCGATCCATATCAATGATACACATCCAGCACTTGCTGTTCCTGAACTCATGCGAATACTCATCGATGAGGAAGGCATTGACTGGGACACAGCTTGGCGAATCACTACGACCTGTATTTCATACACCAACCACACCATCATGGCAGAGGCACTTGAAAAATGGCCCCTATACATGATGAAGGAACTCTTACCACGCATTACAATGGTCATCGAAGAAATCAACCATCGTTTTGTGGATACCTTAAAAAATGTTTACCAATATACAGATGAAAATAAAATCAAGCAAATGGCCATTATCAATGACGGTATCGTCAAAATGGCACATCTTGCAATTGTGGGATCACACAGTATAAATGGCGTAGCCAAACTTCATACAGAGATTCTTAAAACCAAAGAACTTAAAGACTTTAACAATATTTATCCAACTAAGTTTAACAATAAGACCAACGGTATCATGCACCGTCATTGGCTGCTCAACGCAAATCCTAAATTGACGGATTTAATTGAAGAGACCATTGGTGATGGATTTAAAAAGAATCCTGTTGTCTTAAGAGACCTTTTAAAATATCGAGAGGATAAAGTCTTTCTTGATAAACTCTACGACATTAAACACCATAACAAGACCCAACTTTCAAAATACATTAAAGAAAAACTGGACGTCGATGTCGACCCTTACTCTATTTTTGATATGCAGGCAAAACGAATTCACGAATACAAAAGACAGCATCTCAACATATTACATGTGATGCACCTGTACAATCAACTTAAAGAAAATCCAAACCTCGATATGCCACCGCGTACTTTCATCTTTGCTGGGAAATCAGCACCGAGTTATTATGTGGCTAAACAGATTATCAAACTGATCAATACTGTGGGCACTGTCATCAATAACGACAAAACCATCAAGAACAAACTCAAGGTTGTCTTCTTGCCAAACTATGGTGTTTCCTTGGCAGGTAGAATGATTCCTGCAGCTGATGTGAGCGAACAAATATCCACTGCTTCGAAAGAGGCTTCTGGCACAGGTAACATGAAATTTATGATGAATGGTGCAGTGACTTTGGCAACCTTAGATGGTGCTAATATAGAGATTATGAAAGAGGTTGGCGAGAACAACATCGTCATTTTCGGTCTCCGAGACCAAGAGGTATATGACTATTATAAAAATGGCAATTACAACGCCTTTGAAGTTTATAACAGCGATCCAAATCTTAAGAAGGTCGTGGATCAGCTGGTCAACAGCTTCCTGCCAGTACCAAAAGACGAGTTTATTCCAATTGTGGACAGGCTCTTAAGATTTAACGATGAATTCTTTATCCTAAAAGATTTTGAAGCTTATTGTGACGCTCAGGAACGTATTTCACTTTATTATCGAAACAAGCCTCACTGGATGAAAATGTCACTTTCCAACATTGCTTGTTCCGGCTCTTTCTCAGCAGACTACACTATTGAAAAATACGCATCCGGCATATGGAACGTAAATCGTAAACCCTTAGATTTTAAATTATAGGACTAAGTGAAGGTGATTCTATGGAATATCCAGTAACCGACCGAAAATTAGGCTTTTCTTATACCCCGACTGAGACAGAATTCAATGTTTGGGCACCTACTCGAAATCATATACAGGTCGCGCTTTATGAGCATCCTCAAGCACTTAACAGAACACTGCATATGATGACGAAGCTTGATGATGGCGTGCATACCATAACAATCGCTGGTGATTTACATGGCACTTATTACACGTTTATAATCAATCACGAGTTAGAAGTAACAGACCCTTATGGCCTCTCCGCTGGTGCAAATGGCCTGAGAACGGCTGTCATTGACCTTAAGCAAACAAATCCAGAAGGCTTTGTACACCATCATCCACCCAAGGGCAATCATAAGTGTGATGCGATTCTCTACGAGTTGCACATAAAAGACTTCACTGGTGACGAGAGTTCGGGTGTCGTTCACAAAGGCAAATTCTTAGGGTTAACAGAGGAGGGCGCCAGCATTGATGGCTATTCCACAGGGCTTGACCATATCGTAGACCTTGGCGTTACACATGTTCATTTAATGCCAGTCAACGATTTTCTCACCGTGGATGAAAGCTCTGATTCCCCTAATGAATACAATTGGGGCTATGATCCAGAGCATTTTAACCTGCCTGAAGGCAGTTATGCCTCAAATCCAAACGACCCTGTTTCTCGAGTTAAAGAATTAAAAGCTTTAGTACAAACACTTCACGAGCGGGGCCTTAAAGTCATATTAGATGTGGTTTATAACCACACCTTCAGAGGCGGTCAATCCAACTTCAATGCACTGGTCCCTGGCTATTATTATCGCATAACTGAGGATGGTATTTTCTCAAATGGCTCAGGCTGTGGTAATGAGTTTGCCTCTGAAAAACCAATGGCTAGGAAGTTCATTATAGACTCCCTCTGTTATTGGGCAAAAGAATATAAAGTTGACGGCTTTCGGTTCGACCTTATGGCCTTGATTGATATCGACACCATTAAATATGCCATTCATGAACTCCAGAAAATCAACCCTGAAATCATGATCTATGGCGAACCTTGGCTTGGGGGGTTATCATTATTGCCAGACCACAAGCGTGTTTACAAGGGTGTTCAGTGCAACCAATGTTTCTCACTTTTCAATGACGATTTTAGAAATGCCATTAAGGGTGACAACGACGGTCAAGGTCGGGGGTTTGTTCAGGGTAATAAGGATTCTGAACACGATGTAAAAGTAGGGATTCTGGGGTCAATTCCTTATGATAAAACTTACATCGGTTTCGCAATGAACCCTTGTGAAACCATCAACTATTTCAACGCACATGATAATCTAATTCTATTCGATAAAATTGCAAAATCAATGGCAGACAAGTCGTATGAGGACTGGATTAAAATCAATAAACTCTGCTTTAATATTTTAATGACCTCTCAAGGCATTCCTTTTTTCCATGCAGGCAATGAATTCTTGAGAAATAAAAAGGGAAACCATAACTCATATAATGCACCCTTATCCATAAACGGGGTCAATTGGCACGATAAGAAACACCATTACGCTTTTTATCTCTATGTCAAGGACTTGATAGAACTTAGGAAAAACCATAAGAGTTTCCGCATGACAGACCCTAATGAAATCAGGGATAAAATTCATTTTGTCGACATAGAGGGTCCTGATCACAATGCAATCGTCTATACAATTCACGCTGAAGAACAAGCAACATATGATTGTCTCTTAGTCGTTCACAACGCAAAGGATGAGGTCTTTAAGCTATCCATATCAGATGTCCTCAGATCAATGTGCTGCGAACTAAAACTCGACGTCATCTATAAACCTACTGAAATTGAAATCAAACAGATTTTCAACGAGAGTGGCTTATTGCATGATCCCCTTATCATTCCAGACATTTCTAAGCATGTGGTGGGGATTAATCCCTTCAGCTCTGCAATTTATACTTTTAAAAGAAAAAAACAAAGCACATAAACCCTATTAAA
>NZ_JBVBZF010000106.1:0-10981 GCF_057447755.1 Fusibacter sp.
CTAATTTAATTTTATCTATGTCCTTTTTCATACGCAGTACCAACTGCTTTTGGCGCAACAGCTCTTCCAATAAAACCTGAAAGAACAATAATCGTTGCTATATAAGGTAACATTTGAAGGAATTCCGATGGTATGAAGTCGAAGCCCAATGTAGACGCTTGAATTTGTAAAGCTTCACAGAATCCAAAGAATAAACTTGCAAACATTGCACCAACTGGATGCCATTTACCAAAAATCATGGCAGCGAGTGCGATGAAACCTTTACCTGAAGTCATACCTTCTCTAAATAAACTAATGGTTCCAAGCGATATTGATGCACCAGATAATCCAGCCATCATACCTGAAATACCAACACAAATATATCTGATCTTGTAAACATTGATACCCACTGTGTCAGCTGCCTTTGGATGCTCACCAACTGCTCTGATTCTAAGACCAAACGGCGTTTTGTAAAGTACATAGTAAGAGATTGCCACAGCTAAAAATGCAAGATATACAAAGGGTGTTAAGCCACCAAACAACCTTCCAAGTACCGGTATGTTTTCAAGAAAATGAAATGGATTAGTCGTTAGAGCAACCTTAACAGAATCTGTTTGACCAGATCTCTTCCAAATAAGTTCAAGTAAAAACGCCGTAATACTTGTTGCAAACAAGTTGATTGCAGTACCGATTACAACTTGATTTCCCTTTAGGTTTATTGAGAGTACTGCTAAGATCATAGAAGTAAGGATACCTGCCACCATAGCGCCAAGCACACCAAGCCAAGGCAAGCCCGTAAATTCTGTAACAAGGATTGCAAAGAAGGCACCCATAATCATCATACCTTCAAGTGCGATGTTTGTAATACCAGATCTCTCAGTAAATACACCACCAAGTGCCGAGAAGATCAATGGAGTTGCAAGTCTTAATGCAGACGCTAATAAAGCAATAAATATATACATTATTTTTGCACCTCCTGTGTTTTATCTTTAAAGAATTTCTTTTTAATGTCTGGTAAATATTTTGCAATTTGTTCTGCAGCAATAAAGATGATAATAATCGCTTGGATAATACCAACAACTTCCTTCGGTATTCCAGCCATTTGCATCTTTCTCTCGCCATTAGCCAATACACCAAATAGTAGGGCACTTGCTAAAATACCGATTGGGTGATTCTTACCCACTAGGGCAACTGCAATACCACCAAAACCGTAGCCTGGCATACCGGCAGCTTGATCAACTTTAAAGCTTAAACCTGCCACAGTAACAGCCCCAGCTAAACCAGCCAAAGCACCTGAAATAACCATTGCAAGGGTTATGTTCTTAGCGATGTTAATGCCACCATACTCAGATGCATATGGATTATGTCCTACCGAACGTACTTCATAACCCAAAGTTGTTTTGAATAATAAGAACCAAATGAGGAAGGCCATGGCTACAGCCACAAAGAAACCGATGTTAACTGATGAATAACCAAATGCCGGAATCAACTTTGCAAGTGGTAACAATCTACCTGTTTCAGGAATCAGTACAGTATAAGCTTTCTTTTCAGCACCTAAGAGTACTGATGGATTTAATACTGTTCTTACAATAAAGTTTGAAAGATATAATGCCGTATAGTTAAGCATGATTGCCACGATTACCTCATGGACCCCTCTTTTTGCTTTGAGTATACCTGGAATAAAGGCCCAAAGCGCACCACCTAGTGTACCTGCAAGTAGCAAGAGTACTACCAAAATGCCACCTGGTAAATCTCTAAAGACCCAACCAGCACCCGCGGTAAATATGGCACCCATAATATATTGACCTTCAACACCGATGTTGAAAAGACCACATCTAAAAGCAAAAGCAAATGCCAAACCTGTGAAGATTAATGGCGTTGTCTTTAGTAAAGACTCTCCGAATCGACCAAAGGTCCCCAAGCTACCAGAGAATAATTCATAGTACGCTAAGATTGGATTATTGCCTGTCCATATGATAAACAAGGCTCCTATAATAAATGAAATAAAGATTGCAAGCAGTGGAAACTTAACGTTTTCAACAACCACATTCAGCATCTTTTGATCTTTGTTTTGCATTTTGTCACCCCTAATGTAAGTCAAACAAAAGTAATTCGACTTATTCTATTTGTTCAATTTGCCACCAGCCATCATAATTCCAAGTTCTTTTTCATCAGCAGTTTTGCCATCCACGACACCTACGATACTACCATCGTAGATTACGCCAATACGATCTGCAAGCGCCAAAACTTCATCAAGTTCCAATGAAACCAAAAGAACTGCCTTGCCTAAGTCACGTTGCTCTACGAGTTTTTTGTGAATAAACTCTATCGCACCAACATCAACACCACGTGTAGGTTGTGATGCAATAATCAACTCTGGATGTCTGTTTAACTCTCTTGCAACAATAAACTTTTGCTGATTTCCACCTGAAAGTGCTTTTGCTGCAACTTTTTCACTAGGTGTTCTTACATCGTATTCCTCAATAAGTTTTTTGCTGTATTCATGAATATAATCATAATTTAGAACACCATTTTTACTGAATGGCTCATCTTTATGGTTCCCTAAGCAACCATTTTCAGCCAACGAATGCTCTAATACAAGACCTCTTTTGTGTCTATCTTCCGGTATATGCGCCATGCCACTGTCTATAATCTTCTTACTAGACATTTTATGAAGCTCTTTCCCATTTATTGAGAAGGTACCATTTGTGGATTTTCTAAGGCCCGTCAACACTTCTACAAGTTCAGTTTGGCCATTGCCGTCAACCCCTGCAATCGCAAAAATTTCACCTGCTTTTACATCGAAAGATATGGCTTTTAAAGCCTTTGAACCTCTATTATCCATAGCTTCTAAGCTGTGAACCTCTAAAACAGTATTACCTGCCTGTCTGTCTGCTTTGTCAACTTTTAAATTAACTTTACGACCAACCATGAGCTCTGCGAGTTCATCAATGTTGGTGTTTTCCTTCTTCAAGGTCTCAATAACCTTTCCTCGACGCACAACTGTAACACGATCACTCATGGCCATAACTTCTTTAAGCTTATGTGTAATGAGAATAATCGATTTTCCCTGACCAACGAGTTTTTGTAATATCTCGCCCAGTTCTTCAATTTCTTGTGGTGTTAAAACCGCTGTCGGTTCATCTAGAATTAAGATATCAGCCCCTCTATAAAGGGTTTTCAAGATTTCAACTCTCTGCTGCATGCCCACAGTAATGTCTTCAATTTTGGCATTAGGATCAACGGCCAATCCATATAACTCTGATATTTCTTTTACTTTATTGGTTGCAGTTTCCATATCTAACTGAATGTTTTTTGGTCCTTTAGCGGTCTCTGCACCCAAAATGATGTTTTCAGTAACCGTAAAGGGTTCAACCAACATAAAATGCTGATGTACCATTCCGATACCGAGCTCAATCGCTACACTAGGGTCTTTAATGTTAACCAGTTGCCCATTGACAAAAATCTCGCCAGCTGTTTGCTCGTACAAACCATAAAGGATATTCATCAAGGTTGTTTTACCTGCGCCATTTTCGCCCAGTAAAACATGAATTTCGCCTTTTTCCAGCTCAAAATTCACACTGTCATTAGCAACCACACCAGGGAAGACCTTTGTAATGTTTTTCATTTCGACAACTTTTGCCATTTTATTCCCTCCATTGATGTTCATAAAAACGCTTATAAACTTTGTATTGCAACATATTTAACTTTTACTTTTGTATTTATTTTGTGTTTATATTAACAACATTTGAGCCACCTTCGATGTCTCAAACCAATTTTCGCTGACGCTGTTTGAGATTAAACATTTCTCATCACAGCTTTCGGCTCAAATTTTGTTGTATATAATCATTTAAAGTCAAAACCTTATTTTGACGGATCTAACCGCTTTTCGCAAGTTGATAATTCTTACCTAAAGCTGGATGACAACTAAAGATATATATTAATAAAGAGTCAGATATCGGGGACACCTGACTCTCAATTATTTATCAATAACTATAATGATGGTGCCTCAAAAGCATTGAATTCTGCTTCTGTTTGAGGAACTACAAATGTACCAGCTTTGATAGCTTCAAGATATTTATCAGCAGCAGCTTTTAAATCATCTGATAAGTTACCAGCTTTATCACTGTAACCAACGCCACCGTTTTTAGCATCAAATACTAATGTTCCACCTTGGAAGTTACCATCAACTACTGATTTAGCAACAGCATAAACACCAACGTCAACACGTTTGATCATAGAACATAACACGTTTTCAGGTGCCATATGTGATTGATCTTGGTCAACGCCGATTGCCCAGAAGCCTTCTTCTTTAGCAGCTTCGATAAGACCAGCACCAACACCACCAGCAGCATGGAAGATTACATCCGCGCCAGCTTGATGTTGAACTAAAGCAATTTCTTTACCTTTTGCAGCATCATCAAATGAATCAGCATAGTTAACAATAACTTCAGCATCAGGATTTACTGCTTTAACACCAGCTCTGAAACCATACTCGAATTTTTCGATTAATGGGAATTTCATACCGCCGATGAAACCAACTTTATTTGTTTCAGTTTTTAAACCAGCAATAACACCTACTAAGAAAGAGCCTTCGTGTTCAGCGAAAACGATCTCAGCAACGTTAGCTTTGTTTAAGCCAGCTGAATCGATGATTGCAAATTTT
The DNA here is from genome assembly GCF_057447755.1 of Fusibacter sp. NCBI lineage: Bacteria > Bacillati > Bacillota > Clostridia > Eubacteriales > Fusibacteraceae > Fusibacter > Fusibacter sp. The sequence continues at coordinate 4,646 of NZ_JBVBZF010000106.1, forward strand.
TGCTCTGGGAATTTATCCGCAGCTGCCATCATAGATTCGTTGAATAAGAAACCAACACCGTAAATAAGATTAGTTTTCTCTTCTGCGAAAGAAACTAAGTTTGGCATGTAGTCATCAGCACTTTGAGACTCAAGAACTTTTCTTGTGATCCCGAAATCTTTTTCAGCATTTTCAAGACCTAACCAAGCTGAATCATTGAATGATTGATCCCCTAATCCACCTGTATCTGTGATCATACCAAATACCATATCGCTTTTTGGTGCTTCAGTAGCTTCTTGTTGCTTAGGTGCACAACCAGCTAACATCATACCAACAAGCATTACTACCATAATTAATGCAATAGCTCTTTTACTCATTAATAAATCCTCCTCTTATTAATATAGAATTTTGCCCGAATTATACTAATTCTACACAAAGTGAAAAATCCCTCTTTTTTATTCAATTTTTTTATATAAAAACAAAAGAATTTTTTACTACACTAATCCCCCTTAGATTCGATTATTAGGTATGTAATTATGATGAATTAACATAATCCTTAAACCTTACCTAATAATTATATCCAATTTACCTTTCAATAATCATTATATTATTTTAATAAACTAATTTTAGAAAAGTGACCATTGATTGAATTATTTCACAATTACTTTGTATGTTTTTAATAAAGCCACAAAAATACATATGAAATAAGTTCTAATGGGTTTCTTACAAATGCTTTAAGATATTATCTACAATAACATTTCTATTGGCAGCGTCCTTTGTGCATTCAGCAATTCGTTGGCCATCCTTATAAAAAACAACTGTTGGTATCCCTAGTACGCGTTGGCTGATTGCGAGTTTACGCTCAGCAGTCGTATTGAGTTTACCAAAGTGTGCTTTTCCACTAAATTCGCTTGCAATGGATTCGAACTCAGGCATAAGGGCCTTACAAGGCTCACATCCCTCTCCGAAAAAATCAACAATTACAAGTCCACTTTTGTCCATTACTTCTTCTTGAAAATTTTCTTTATTTAATTCAATCATTTGATTGCCTCCTACTCACCAAAGTGTTCGTCTACATATTTTTCTGCTTGAACAGCCGCTATGGCCCCATCAGCAGTTGCTGTTACAACCTGTCTTAAAGATTTCACCCTGATATCTCCAGCAGCAAAAACACCTGGGATATTGGTTTTCATATTTTCATCTGTTTGAATATAACCTGCATCGCTTAAGGTAACCATGCCTTTTACAAGATGTGTTTCTGGCAAATAACCTGCAAATACAAAGATTCCCATGATCCCATCATTTTCATCAGCCATAATGGTTTTAACCTCACCTGTTTTGAAGTTCTCAAGCACAATGCCTTGAACCAAACCATCACCAATGATTTCCTTAATGCCAGAGTCATATATGAAGTCCATTTTTGGGTTTTTCTTAGCTTTTTCAACGATGGATTTCGCTGCTCTAAAAGTGTCTCTCCTGTGAACAACGGTTACCTTACGCGCAAACTTGGTAATAAACATACCCTCTTCAAGCGCTGTATCCCCGCCACCGATGACATATACCTCTAAACCAGTGAAGAAGTCGGCATCACATGTCGCACAATAAGAAACACCTTTTCCGGTTAATTCAAGCTCATTTGGAACACCTAGCTTTCTTGGAACAGCCCCCATTGCAAGTATAATTGACTTGGCTTCATAAACACCTTTGTCAGTATGAACTTTTTTAATATCATTTTGAAGGTCCAAAGATTCAACAGTTGCCTTTAAACGCTCAGCGCCAAATTCATCACATTGTTCAACCATTCTAGCCACAAGTGATGGCCCTGTTGCTTCAGGAATCGATCCTGGATAGTTAGCAACTTCCTCTGTTCCAGTAATCTGACCACCATTTTTGTCTTTCTCAATGATTAAAGTCTTCATTTTAGCCCTTGCTGCATAGAGTCCAGCTGAAAGTCCCGCTGGTCCTGCACCAATGATGATTACATCATATGTCATTTCATTTCCTCCTTAAAGAGCAATCTTCCCTTTTACTATACACCAAAAGAAAAAAGCATGGCAAGTAAATTGACAAGCTTTTTTGAATTAACATTGTTGCGTTTTTGACTTATTTTATTTGTGGTTTTACTTTCTAACGTCAAGTACTGCAAGTGCAATATTTGACGAGTGATCTGAAACACGTTCAAGATTGGAAATGATGTCAAGGAATATGATACCAGCATTGGTTTCACATCTGCCCTCATTCAATCTACGAATATGTGTTTTTCTAAGTGTTTTTTCCATTAAATCGATTTCACCTTCAATTTCAATTACCTCTTGAGCAGAATTGAAATCTGAATTTTTTAAAGAAGTCATTGAAAGTTCGAAACCATTTCTTACTTTACCCACCATTTCATCAAGCTCTAATACTGCCTTTTCTGAAAAGATAATATTATTTTCTATTTTGAAAAGGGCAAGTTCAGCCAAGTTGTCTGCATGGTCACCAACGCGTTCTATATCGTTTATGGTACTAAACAAGCCATCTAAAAGCTTACGATCATCATCGCCAATTGCGGTGTTTGATAGCTTGATTAGATAATTACTGATTTCTCTCTCAAGTGCATTTATGGTCTTTTCAATCCTAAAAGTCTTTTCCACCAATTTTGAGTTATTGGTTTGAACCGCTTCTGCAGCACTATCAAATGATAGTTTAGCCAGGTTACCCATGTGAAGCACTTCTTTTATAACTTGACCAAGAGCGATTGAAGGGGTTTCTAAGATACGATCATCAAGGTATTTAACCCCCATGACCATAGCATCTCTTTCTTCCTGACTCTCAGGTATTAATATACCGACTGCTTTAACAATAAGGCCTGCAAAAGGTAAAAGTAAAAGTGTATTAATGACATTGAAAAAGGTATGTGCATTCGCAAGTTGTCTTGCAGCATCATTGCTGATTGATTTAACAAAACCTACTGTGATATGACTGAAGAAAATAATAAAGATTACTGTCCCGATGACATTGAAGAGAAGATGCATTACAGCAGCTCTTTTAGCAGTACGATTGGCACTTACTGAAGAAATTAATGCTGTTACGCAAGTACCGACATTGGTCCCAAGTAGAACGGGAAATGCCGCTTCAATCGGCAAAACACCAGTTCCAGCCAAAGCGACTAAAATACCTGTCGTCGCACTTGAACTTTGAACAACTGCGGTGATTAAGAAACCTGCGAAGAAGCCCTTAATCGTTCCTAGAATGCCGCCAGTCCCAAAGCTGACAATCATATCATTAAAACCTTGATAATGTTTTAGGGGTGCCATAGCGTCCTTCATCAAGTCCATCCCCAAGAACAAGATACCAAATCCCAACACGATTTCACCCATGACGATGGTCTTATTGTTTTTAGAAAACAGTTTTACACTGGTTCCTATTGCAATGGCAATAGGTGCAAGTGCCGTCAGCTTAATTGAAACAAGCTGTGCTGTTATAGTCGTCCCTATGTTTGCCCCCATTATAAGACCAATTGCTTGTGTCAGGTTCATAATGCCTGCATTTACAAATCCAACGACCATAACGGTGGTAGCTGATGAACTCTGAACGATTACCGTTACAAGCGCACCTGCAAAAACACCAACAACAATATTGCCTGAAATCTTTTCGATAATTTTTTCAAGTTTATTACCTGCTGATTTTTCAAGCCCCTCACTCATTACCGTCATACCATAAAGGAATAGACCTAGTCCCCCTAGCAAAGGAATTATGATTTCCAAAATCTCCTTTGAAGATATCACATCCATAAAAATCTCCCTTCAAATCTCTTCTATATTCATAAAAAAACCACTACGTTTGATGATTCAATCGAATCATTGTAGTGATTTTGTTAACCTATTACAGAAACCTATTAGCCCAATAGGTTCCCATTTTAATGGGGATCTGTAAGTTGGTTCAACGTTCATTTATTTGAGATCAAAAAACGCATTTTGTCTTAAAGCTTCATATAGTATGATTGCAACTGAATTTGAAAGGTTTAAGCTTCTCAAATGCTCATTTTTTCTCATTGGTATTTTAAATCTTGTATCACTGTAGCGTTCATGTATATAAGCAGGCAATCCTGCCGTTTCCTTGCCAAATACGATGAAACAATTGTCTTCAAATTGAAACTCATCATAATATTTTGTGGCCTTTGTGGTTGCGAAAAAAAGTTTTTCATTGCCATACTTTTCAAAGAAAGCATTTTCATCTTCATGAACTTCTAAATCCAGAAACTCCCAATAATCAAGACCCGCACGCTTTACATGCTTATCGTCAATTGAAAAACCAAGGGGTTTTATCAAGTGTAACTTTGCACCTGTAATCGCACAGGACCTTGCGATGTTGCCAGTATTAGGTGGTATTTCTGGTTGATACAATACAATATTAATTGCCATAATGTCTCCTAAGCTTTTTTAATGCCAATATCAAATTCTACTTCGCCCATTGTTGAAACCAATGGCACTAGAATTGTCTCCATCCCAGCAGAAGAAATCTCAATTGAATTTCCACGTACGAGTGAAGGTGGTGTGATGTCAATCTGAACGCCTTGATTAAAGAGCAACGTCGCAGAGTTCCCCATAATCATATTGCCTAGCTCAGATAGAGCACTTTTTGCCATTTCATCAATTTCAGGCACAGGCATCCCCATCATCATACCAGATGCAATGTTCTTTGCCATTTCTTCAGAAAGGCTAAATACGGCTTGACCCTTGATCTCACCAGTGATTCCCAGCATTATAACGATCTCTTTTGTTGGAAAAGGATTCTTTCTTATCGTTGGTTTCCCAACTGTAAACTTTTCAGTAACAAAATTGTTTAATACTTCAGTTGATGCTTTGATAAATGCATTAATATATTCAACGTTCACATTAACGCCTCCAATCTAGAGTCCCCATACTCTTTTAATATATATAATATACCATAATTCTTTAAAAATAATTAGTTTTTTATGATTTTTATAATGTATCTACAATTCAACTGTCCAACATGCATAATTGGGGGTTCGATATTGAAACCAAATCAAAGTATATCTACAAAAAATTTACTGCTAACACGATAATACCCAAAATTATACGATAATACGCAAACAGTTTCATATCATGCTTTCTAATGTAATTCATAAAGAAGGCGATTACACCATATGCCACTGCGAAGGAAACCAAAGTCCCGACACCGAGCATGGTCCATTGATCTGAATTAAATTCACCACCATACTTGAGGATTTTAACAAGAGATGCACCTAAAAGTGCTGGAATTGCCAAATAAAAAGAGAATTCCGCTGATAGTTTTCTAGAAAAGCCACTAAAGAGACCACCGATAATCGTAGAGGCGGATCTAGACATGCCTGGGAACAATATGGCCAAGCATTGGAAAAGGCCAACGACAATCGCCTGCTTAAAAGTAATTTTTGAATCCTCATCTACATGACCTGTGTGGGGTCTGTTTTCGGCATATATCAGCAGACCAGCACCCACAATTAAAGCAATTGCAACATTAATCGGATTAAATAGGTACTTATCTATAAACTCTTCGATCGTAAATGCCAAGACGACTGCAGGCAACAAGGATACTGCAACCTTTGTCCAAAGTAATACGTATTCCTTTTGCGCTTGTCTTCCTTTAATTGGCGGGATAATCTTATCTTTAAAATAAATCATAGCCGCAAAAATCGCACCAGATTGTATAACCACTGTAAAGAAATTAGCAAACTCGCCATCAAACTTTAAAAACTCATTTGCGATAATCAAATGTCCTGTGGAAGAAACAGGAATAAACTCTGTCAAACCTTCTATTACGCCCAATATGATGGCAAGTAGTATTGTGTTCATTTTATAGGATCTCCTTAAATGTCATAGTCTATTTGTTGATTGCTTTAACAACCGGCATGCCCATTACATACTCAACGCGGTTTACACCACAATTTTCAATATGAAAACGCCAATAGCCCTCCATTGTGTCATAACAAAGATAGCTTAGTAGTGCCTGAATGACACCGCCATGCGCAACAAAAAGTAGGTTTACGTTGTCTTCAATATCATAATCACTGATGACAGAAATGAAGAATTGTGTCACTCTGTGATACATTTCAGCTGTACTCTCTCCACCAGGGACTTTGAAATGCTTATAGTCATCAAACCATTGCTTTAGTAGTTCAGGATCTCTTGCTTTAATTTCTTCAAACTTAAGGCCTTCCCAATTACCAAAATTCATTTCTCTTAAATTTTCAGAGACAATTGGTGTTACACTTCTACTTCTTGCAATTGCATCACAGGTTTCTCTCGCGCGCTGAAGGTCTGAGACAAATATTTTTTCAAAGTCAATATCTTTGAGTTTTCCGGCAACGACCTC